>OMXO01000013.1 GCA_900315035.1 uncultured Prevotella sp. | reverse complement strand
GTTAGCCCAGTTAGGCTCCTTAGAGTCGAGGCTGAACGGATTCTTGCCTTCCTCTGCCAGAGCTGGGTTGTAACGCCACAGGTGCCAGTAACCGCACTCGACTGCCTTCTTCTCCTCAGCCTGTGACTTACCCATGCCACCCTTGGCCTTCAGACCGTGGTTGATACATGGAGCATAGGCGATGATGATTGAAGGTCCGTGCCATGCCTCGGCCTCGCGGATAGCCTTGAGGGTCTGTGCGTGATCGGCACCCATTGCAATCTGAGCGACATAGACATAACCGTAAGTGGTAGCAATCATACCGAGATCCTTCTTGCGGATGCGCTTACCCTGAGCAGCGAACTGAGCGATAGCACCCAGAGGTGTAGCCTTAGAAGCCTGACCACCGGTGTTAGAGTAAACCTCTGTATCAAGCACGAGGATGTTGACATCTTCGCCTGAAGCAATCACGTGGTCGAGACCACCGTAACCAATATCGTAAGAAGCACCATCACCACCGATAATCCACTGGCTGCGCTTAACGAGATAGTGGTCGAGGGTCTGGAGTTCCTTGCAGACAGGACAGCCCTTGGCAGCGCTCTCTGCGATGCACTTGCGGAGCTTAGGAGCAATCTCCTTGGTCTTGTCGGCATCATCCTTATTGGCAATCCACTCCTGAGCGAGTGCCTTGTACTCATCGCTGGCATTGCCATCGATCATCTCCTGGAGGAGCTTAGCGCGCTCCTTCATCTTCTTGTTACCCAGAGCCATACCGAGACCGAACTCGCAGAAGTCCTCGAACAGTGAGTTGTTGAAGACTGGACCCTGACCCTTCTCATTCTTGGTGTAAGGTGTAGAAGGAATAGATGCAGAGTAGATAGAAGAACAACCCGTAGCGTTGGCAATCATCTGACGATCACCGAAGAGCTGAGAGATGAGCTTCACATAAGGTGTCTCACCGCAACCTGAGCAAGCGCCAGAGAACTCGAACAGAGGCTGAGCGAACTGAGAGTTCTTCACATTGCTCTTGATATCGACGAGATCCTGCTTAGAAGGAACCTTCACGAGCTTGTCCCAATCAGCAGCCATCTTCTTCATGTCAGCTGCATCGGGGTTGAACGGAACCATCGTGAGGGCCTTGCCAGTCTTAGGATTACCTGGACAGATGTCGGCACAGTTGCCGCAACCCAGACAGTCGAGTACTGAAGGCTCGATGACGAAGTGCATGCCCTTCATGGCTGCAGGTGCCTTCATCTCGAGGGTCTCCAGACCATCGAAGCCTGCCAACTCAGCGTCGGTCAGAACGAATGGACGGATAGCAGCGTGAGGACAGATATATGCACACTGGTTACACTGGATACAGTTGTCTTTGTTCCAAGCAGGAACGAAGGCCTCGACACCGCGCTTCTCGTAAGCTGCAGTACCAACCTGCCAAGAACCGTCAACGGTGTTGTGCTTCACGAAGTCGGAAACCTTCAGCAGGTCGCCAGCCTGAGCATTGATAGGACGAACGAGCTCCTTGACGAATGCTGGAGCATTGTCTTCCTTCACTGCATCATCGGCCAGGTTAGCCCACTCAGCCTTCACCTCGAACTTCTTGTACTCACCACCACGATCGATAGCAGCGTAGTTCTTATCAACCACATCCTGACCCTTAGCACCGTAAGACTTGAGGGCTGCTGCCTTCATCTTCTCAACAGCCAGTTCTACGGGGATCACCTCGGTGATACGGAAGAAGGCTGACTGGAGGATGGTGTTGGTGCGGTTGCCCAGACCAATCTCCTGTGCAATCTTGGTAGCGTTGATGGTATAAACCGTGATGTTGTTCTGTGCGAAGAAACGCTTAACCTTGTTAGGCATGAACTTCTCGAGCTCTGCATCGTCGAAGATGGTGTTGAGCAGGAAGGTGCCGTTCTTCTGCAGACCACGTGTCACATCGTACATGTGGAGGTAAGCCTGCACGTGGCATGCCACGAAGTTTGGTGTGGTTACCAGGTATGTAGAGCGGATAGGTGTGTCACCGAAACGCAGGTGAGAGCAGGTGAAACCTCCCGACTTCTTTGAGTCGTAAGAGAAGTAAGCCTGGCAGTACTTGTTGGTGTTGTCACCGATAATCTTCACGGAGTTCTTGTTGGCACCGACTGTACCATCAGCACCCAGACCATAGAACTTAGCCTGGAACATGCCTGCACCACCGAGTGCAATCTCCTCAACCTCGGGCAGAGAGGTGAAGGTGACATCGTCGACGATACCGATGGTGAAGTGATTCTTGGGCTCGGGCATAGCGAGGTTGTTGAACACGCTGATGATCTGAGCAGGTGTGGTATCGTGAGAACCAAGACCATAACGGCCACCCACGATGACAGGACGATTCTCGACATCGAAGAAGGCATCCTTCACATCGAGGTAGAGAGGCTCGCCATTGGCACCTGGCTCCTTGGTACGATCGAGGACAGCAATCTTCTTGACGCTCTTAGGAACAGCTGCGAGCAGGTGCTTCACTGAGAACGGACGATAGAGGTGAACAGAGATCATACCTACCTTCTGACCGTTAGCGTTCAGATAGTCGATAGCCTCGCGGGCTGCATCAGTAGCAGAACCCATCAGGATGATCATGCGATCGGCATCCTCGGCACCATAGTAAGAGAAGAGGTGATACTCACGACCAGTAATCTTTGAGAGTTCGCCCAGATACTTCTCGACAACCTCGGGCACTGCATCGTAGTAAGGATTACAAGCCTCGCGGTGGGTGAAGAAGGTCTCGGGGTTCTCGGCAGTACCACGGGTGATAGGACGCTCAGGGCTCATGGCACGATCGCGGAAGCGCTTGATGTACTCTTCCTTGACGAGAGGACGAACATCCTCCTGGTCGAGCAGCTCAATCTTGTGATACTCATGAGAGGTGCGGAAACCATCGAAGAAGTTAACGAAAGGCACGCAGGTCTCGAGCGTAGCCAGGTGGGCAGCAGCTGTCATATCCATCACCTCCTGTACGGAACCCTCGCAGAGCATGGCGAAACCAGTCTGACGGCAAGCCATCACATCCTGGTGGTCACCGAAGATACAGAGAGAGTGAGAAGCCAGCGTACGGGCAGAAACGTCGAACACGCAGGGGATGAGCTCACCGGCAATCTTGTACATGTTAGGAATCATCAGGAGCAGACCCTGAGAAGCCGTGAAGGTCGTGGTGAGGGCACCAGCCTGGAGAGAGCCATGGACAGCACCAGCAGCACCTGCCTCTGACTGCATTTCCTGAACACTGACGTTCTGACCCCAGAGGTTCTTGCGACCACGGGCAGCCCACTCGTCAACATGCTCCGCCATTGGCGAAGACGGGGTGATGGGGTAGATAGCAGCTACCTCGGAGAACATATAGCTCACATGAGCCGCAGCCTCGTTACCATCACAGGTAATAAATTTCTTTTCTTTAGCCATTTTGTTTTGTAACTATAAAATGAATACTAACTTTGTTTTGGTATTTGTTTAACTTAATAGACACATTATTTATTATTATATATACTAGTAGAGGAATCCCAGCAGCCACAGGGGTATCTGGTTGCCCTTGCCGACCTCGGTGTTATAACGGGCATAGATGACATCGGGCTGATAGCGGATACGACCTGGATTCTTGGCATCGATGATGCGGAACTTGAGCTTCTCATCGACCAGATAGCTGCAGTCGCGCGAGCCTGTGTTGACCTTGTGGTCTTTCCATAGGGAGTTGACGAAGAAGGTCTCCATCGCCTCTTGCTGATCGACCTGGATGGGGTAGATGGCATACATGAGGTTGGAGTTGTGGAGCATCACCTTGACCGGCTTCTTCGGGAATTCCTGACCCGCAGGATAGATGAGATTGAGCAAGCGCGCATCGGTGAGGTATTTGATATAGTTCATCACGGTGGCTCGGCTGGTCTCGATGTCCTGTGCCAGTTTGCTGATGTTGGGTGGTTTCGAAGAGCCCTCTTCGGCTATCTGGTAGAAGAGCTTCTTGATCTTCGTGAGATACTTGAGCTCTATCTGTTTGATGAGGAGGATATCGACCTCGGTCATCATGTTCATGGTCTTCAGCAGATTCTCGGAGTAGTTACGTTGCTCCTGGAAGAAGGGGTAGAAGCCATGATGGATATAGTCTTGGAAATAGCGGTTGGGCGACACTCTCGGCAGTATCTGCTTGATGATGGTCTCATGGTTGTTGAGAATATCGGAGAGGGTATAGGGCTGGAAGTCGTTGCCCGTGAGCAGGTTGATGAACTCGCGGAAGGAGAAGCCACGGAGGTTATAGCTCTTGACGATGCCATTGAGTTCGGAGTTCTCGTCCTTGAGGCGCATCACACTGCTGCCCGTAAACACAATCTTCAGGTCGGGGTAGTTGTCGTAACACTTACGGAGTTCCGTGCTCCAATCGGGCTGTTTGAACACTTGATCGATGAGCAGGACACGCCCGCCATCCTTATAGAAATTGCCAGCAAACTGGGCTATGCCCTCACCCTGGAAATAGAAATTGTTCATGTTGATATACAGGCACTGCTTGTCGAGTATATCAAAATGCTCCTTGGCATATTGTAACAGGAAGGTGGTCTTTCCGACCCCGCGCGTACCTTTAATACCAATCATACGATCGTCCCAGTTGATCTCATCCATGAGGGTGCGACGAACGGGTGCATTGGTATGTTCTACAAGATATCTGTGCGTCCTGAAAAATGCTTCCATTTCTGCCTGATTTGTTTTTTACCATGTAAAGTGGTGCAAAGGTACACATTTTCCAGCAATTTGCAAAGTCTAAATAGCAAAATCTTGCAAAAATGGCTTATTTTTTCTTTGTCTAAATTAGAAAAAAGGGAAAATCTCCTAAAAGGGCCTGGCCCCAGAGGGAGAATTTAGAGGCGGATGGCGGTGGTAAACATGAACCAGCGACCTTTTTGTGGGGCACGTCCTGACCCCATGCCACTGCGCTCGAAATACTTGTCGAAGAGGTTGTTGACGTTGAGGGCGAACTTCACACGACCTAAGGTATATTCAGCACCAAGGTTCACCAGGAAACGTGGTGAGTTCTCCTGTGTGTCGATCTCGTGTCGCTCAGTCTGATTCAACAGATTCGTATAATAGTCGATCGATTCCTGGTCCTTTTGTGCAATCGCTTTATCCAGCATCTCTCTGATGATGTTATCCAGTGCCTGTCCGAAGACATTAATCTGGTAAGTGGTGCTCTTGCCCTCGAAGGTCAGGTGACTGTGTAAGAGCAGTTGGGGAATGGGGCGCCAGCCCAGAATCAGGTTGCTGGTCAAGATGGGGATGTTGAAGGCCTCGGAGAAGTTGCGCCCATAGACCTCAGACTTGCTAATCTTCTGCCAGCAAGAGGAGAAATGGGCCGTGAAGCCTCTATGCTCATAGTTGGCCATGAACTCCAGTCCGTAGGTGTCGATATTACCTGCGTTCATGTGTTCGATGATGCTCTGGAAGATCAGGTCGCGTGCATGATTGAAGAAGAAGTTAAACTCGAAGTTCAGACCTCTAACCCACTGAGTACCACCGAATGTAAGCTGGAAGGAGTGGAGCGTCTCCTTCGACAGTTTGATGGTGTCGGGCACCTGTTTGAAGAACGCCACCTGGGTGTTGGACTTCCGGTAGAAGTAAGGGGCATCGATAAACGATTTCGAATAGCTCAGGCGGAGGTTCCACTTGGGACGGGACCAGATGAGTGCCAGTCGGGGTGATACCTCGTTGATGTTGGATTTGTCGTAACGGTGCTTGCCATCATAGCGGATACCCGCATTGATGATGAGTGACCGCCACTGATGCTTGAGTTGGAGGAAGGTGTCGTAACTGTTCTCAATGCCCTTGCCAAAGTCGCCCAGTTCCTGAGGTTCGAGGGCTGCATTGAAATTGTAGCCCAACAGATAACGGGCATCCTCAAGTTGGAAATGGATGAACTCAGCCCCGAAGGAGAATGTTCCCTTATGATCCTGGTTCTTGATGTAGTTGAAATCACCCTTTAGCTGTATGCCGAAGGTCTGTTCCAGTCCGTTGATGTATCTGGAGATGCCAGGGAGGGAGTCGAGGATCTGATATTTACCCTCGCTCTTCAGTCCAAGGATGGAGGTCAGGCCATGGATGACAGAGTCGGATATGACCTTATAATGCGTCACATCGCTGTTGTCGTATCTCAACGTGCCTTTCAGGAACCAGTTGCCCAGTTGGCGCTGGTAACTGAGGTCGGCATGGTGTGACTGTGTCGCAATGCTTGGTTTGATGCCATTGTAGGTCTTGTATCGGTCGATGTTATAGGGCAGATGGATATAACCCATGGAGAAGGGGGAGATGACCTGAGAGAAATGCGTGTTGTACATGAACAACAGGTCTCTCCACTTGAGTTGTACGCCGAAATCGTAAGAAGGTTTAGTGCCGATACGTCCGACAGTCACCTTGCCCCGTTGTTTGATGGCCTCATAGAAATAGTCATAATCCTGTTCGAAATCCTCACCATTAGACCCATAGAGGCTGCCCCACACGAGGAGGTCGAGGTCGAAATAGTGCTTACCGAAGATGAGGTCGGCCCGTTTCTGTCCATGATTGCCAATGCCCGCCTTGACCATGACGCCATCGACATCGATACCCTGTTTGGTGATCAGGTTCACCACGGCTGTCAGGGCCACACCACCATAGAGGGAGGAGGCAGGACCTCGCAGCACCTCTATCTGACGCAGTTTCTCGAGTCCGATGCTAAAGTCAGGGCTGGCGATATTCGTACAGTAGCTGTTGAGACGGTGCCCATTCAACATGATGAGGATGTTCTCCTGACCATTGCTATAGACCCCGCGCATGGCGATGTTGATGTCGTCGTTACAATCGACAATGTTCATGCCCGGGACATAGGCAGCCAGCACCTCCTGCAGGTTACGTGCACCAGAGAGGCGGATCATCTCCTCGGTGATGAGGGTGGTGGGCACAGGCACCTCGTTCAAGTTCTCAGCCTGACTGGAGGCCGTGGTGATGGTGGCAGACAGGCCAGCCTTGATCTGGGCGATGATATCGGCAAAACGTTTCGGATCCTGAGGTGTCACACTGTAGTAGGGCGACTCACGCAGGAGCAGAGAAGCATAATACTCCGCCTCGTCTTTATCGTCGTTGGCCAGGTAGCAGAGCGACATCAGACGATAGGCACTCTCCCGGAGGCTGCCATCAAACTCGCTGAGATGATTCTTCAACAAGTCGCGTGCCTGATCGATACGACCGATGGCATAATTCTCCTCGGCCTCATGATAGATCATACGGATATCGTCCTGTTGGGCACTGAGGGGGAGGGCCAGCCACAAGAAGGCCATGATAGTGCTGATGCGCGTGATAATGCTCATTTCCTGATAGGTATAATCAATGTAAACTGCGTGCCTTCTCCCGCCTGAGAGTCGAAGGAGATGGAGCCGCCATGCTTGTTCTCGATGATGTCGCGGATGATGCCCATGCCCAGGCCTGTTCCCTGTCCAGCAGGTTTCGTGGTGAAGAAGTTCTCGTAGAGTTTCGCCTTGACCTCGTCGGACATCCCTTCACCATTGTCGGCAATCGTGATGATGATCTGCTGGTTGCTGGAGGTGATGCTGACCTTGACCTCTGGCTGGAAGTCGGGAGATGCAGACTGAGACTTCCGCCAGACCGCATAGAACGCATTGTTCATGAGATTGAGTACTGCCCGGCTCAAATCCTGGGGGATGATCATCACCTGAGGGATATCCTCCTGATAGTTCTCATGGATGGTGATGTTGAAGTTCTTGTAGTTGGCACGCATCGCATGATAGCTGAGCCAGACATACTCCTTGACAATCCTGCAGATGTCGGTGGGGATGAACTCGTTCTCCTTGCCACGGGAGACCAACAGGATGTCGCGCACGATATTGACAGCACGCTCCCCATGTTCGGTGATCTTCTTCAGGTTCTCCTGTAAGTCGGTGATGATATCCTCCACCTCCTCACGATCGTCGTCGGAAAGCTTGTCTTCATTGTCTTCAAGGATTTCAGAGAGGTCGGCCAACAGTTTGTCGGACATCTTACTGAAGTTGATGACAAAGTTCAACGGGTTTTGTACCTCATGGGCGATGCCTGCTACGAGCAGTCCCAGAGAGGCGAGCTTCTCTTGTTTCTTAAGCTGATCCTTCAGCTGTTCATTCGTTTGTTCCATAAGCCTATTCTATGATGATGGGCAACATAATGCAAAACTCTGTAAACTCATCCTTGACCGACGAGACATTGATGGTTCCGCCGTAGTTCTGGATGATATCGTGGCTGAGGTAGAGGCCAGTGCCTGATGCCTCGCCCGTGGTCTTCGTCGTGAAGAAGGGGTCGAAGATCTTGTGGATAATCGTCTCTTCGATGCCGATGCCATTGTCGCGCAGGAGAATGGTGATCTTACCCTCGGAGACTGTAGCCTTCAGGGTAATCTCGGGCTGGTAGGTGGTCTGCTGACCTTTCTTGTCGAGGGCGTACATGCTGTTGCCCAACAAGCTCATGAAGACCTTGCTGAGCAGTTCGGGGTTACCCTTGACAAAGACCTTCTCAGACGGATAGCTGAAGCTGATGCTGACATGCAGACGTGCTATCTGTTCGGCAAAGAACTGACGGACCATCTCCTCGTTCTGACGGAAGATTTCGGTGATGTCCATCTTGATGATGCCACCCGTGCGGTCTTTCAGCATCTCCTCCATCGCCTTCAGGGTGCGCGTGGTGTTCTGACCATGTTCGCCCACTTTCTGCAGGTTGCCTTTCAGCATGCCCAGCACCTCGATGGTATCCTCGTAGTTGTCTTCACTCAGATGGTCTTTCTCGTCTTCGATGTTGGCCTCTATATCTTTCACCAGTCCTTCCGAGAGTTTGGAGAAGTTGTTGATATAGTTGAGCGGGTTCAGGATACGGTCGATCAGACCTTGTGTCAGTTTACCGACTGTTGCCATCTTCTCCTGACGGATGAGCTGGTCCTGAGCACTGTGCAGGTCGTCGAGGGCTTTCTCCAGACTCTCAGACTTCTCCTGGATCTCGTCTTTCTGTTTGACAATCTCAGCCGTCCGTTCGCGTACCACTTTCTCCAGGAGCGCCTTATCCTTCTTCAGACTGCGCAGGCGCAGACGAACGAGGAGATAGAGGAAGGCCAAGAACAAGATGAAGTAGAGGCAGACGACGTACCATTTCATGTAGAACGGGTAGTCGATGCTGAAGTTGAGAGCGGTGATGTCGGTCTCGTGACCAAAGCCATTACGTCCTTGTACCCTCAGGGTGTAACTGCCATAGGGGAGGTTGAGGAAGCTGACATCCTGGCGCTCAGACCATCCGCTCCAGTTACCATCATTCAACTGATAACGATAGAGGGTGCGCCCTACGACAGGCACATAGTCGAGCGAGTAAGTGAAATGGAGGTTACGGTCATGACTGCCTAATAAGGGCAACTCAGAGGGCATCTCGCCGAATCCACCCCAGATGACACTGTCGTTGCCCAATGTCACAGAACGGATGACAAGGCGGGGCTTGGTCTGGAATGCCGGATCCTTGGCTTGCATGTCGATGACAGTGAATCCCTCCTTGTGGCCTAACCACAGTTCCTGTCCCTCCTGATACATGGCCGTGATACACAGTTCCTTGAAGGGATAGAGATAGCTGAGATTCTGGAGACGATGACCATCTTTCCATCTGTAGAGATTCGTACCCGTATTATTAGTGAGCCAGGTGACGCCCTTGTTGTCGAGCCACGAGAACAGAGGATAGGGGATGGGTGACGTGGCCTCACTGTCGATGGCCTTGATAGAGTCGCCCAACTGTACCAGCACAGACGATGTCTGCTGTTTTGTCTTCCGATAAGGTCGGAATCCACTCTCAGTCTTGCCTTTGCACCATATCTCGCCAAACACATTCTGCAGCCAGATGACACCCTGCTTGTCCTGAATGATCTTGGTGGTGTTATCCAGTTTGGAGACCAGTCTGCGACTGTTGTCTGCAGGGTTGATCAGATAGACGCCATCAAGTTCACCACTGTAGATGCCCTCCTCCGTCTCGAGGACAGATATGCTGCTCTTCTGGGTGAGTTGTTTAAACGAGCCATCGCTCTGGATGCGGAAGATGCCATAGGCTGTGGCAGCGAGCAGACCCTTCTGGGTGTTCAACAGCTGCCAACAGGCATCATGGCCGATGCCTATGTCGATGAACTTCTTGCCTTCGAGACGGTAAGTACCATTGAGGGTGCCAGCATAGAGTCGTCCGTTAAAGGCTGTCGCCGTCTTGACCTCTGCAGTCAATCCTTCCAGTCGGGAGACGTGTGAGAAGGCAGAAGGGATGGCGATGGCACAGATCTCATTCTCGAGTACTGCCCAGAGGGTACCATGGCCATCGTAAGAGATATATTCAATGTTGTTGCTCTTGAGACCGTTGGTGTCGTTGAGGTTTAAGAACGTGTTCCCCTTGTTGTCTGAGATGGTCAGACCACGACCTTTCCTGACAACTGCCATCAACCCATTCCCAAGTGTTTCTGTTGCAATGGTGTCGGTCAAGGCCGTGACATGGGCGCTCTTCGACAGTTTCTTGACATCCAGCACATCGGTCAGGTTGAAATCAGAGGCCCCGCTGCCTACTTTCCTCGACACCGAGAGCTCATCATGCTTTACCGTATAGAGCGTACCATTCTTAATGAGGAATCTGACGCCACTATCCTCATCATCCTCCCATATCTCGACGACCTCGCCGAGGAACATGGATGACGTGCCGTAGCTCTTCAGATAGAGAGAGCCATTCGGGTTCCTGACCACCTTGCCGAAGTAATTGTAGCCACCGACCCAGACGTCACCCTGTTTGTCGCGGTAAACCACTGTGACACGTGCCAGATTAGGGGTATGGAGGATATGCCACCGTACATTATCATAATAAAGCAGACCTTCGAAGTTGGCCACAAACACCACGCCATTGTCGTCGGTGATCACATCGAGGTTCATGGGATGCCCATGATAGTCGTCGGATGAGAATGAGCGTATGAACGGGATGCCCTGGGCGAAGGTGGCACAGGTACCCAGCAAGAACAGGACAGAGAGCAACAGACGTTTCATGGGCGGCCCTCCTTTCTGTCCATCGACATGAGCGACTCATACCTGACGTTCTCGTCGATATAATAGTTCCATTCCGTCTCAGAGAAATTGCGAGTCAGTTGTTTCTTCACCTTCTCGATGATCATCGGGACAGAGATGAGGGCTTCGGAGAGACTCCCCTTCTGGTCGCCAATCCAGACATAGTTCTTGTCGGCATCAAAGGTGAAACACCGAATCCAACTGCCTACATTCAAGAGTGTCATCGGCTCCACCTTCTCGCTGGTGGCAATCCAGAGGTTCAGTGAACCATCGTAACTGCCAGAATACACCCGTTGGTAATTGATCTTCAGGAAGGAGATGCGTGAGCGATGACCAACGAGCCTGCGCGTGTTTCCATGACTGTCGCGCAGGAAGATCGTGCCGTCGCTCATGCCATAAGCCTCATAGCCTGAGCCCTTGGAGCTGGCATAGGCAGTGACTGTACCAACTACCGGCACCTTCTTGGTCTTGAACTTATTGATGGTCTCCACATAGTACATCTTCCCCTTGTCGTCGAACAGCATGGGCATATAGTTATAGCGGCTGGAGCAGGTGACGCGGAATTTCAGGTTGCGAGACTCAAGGACCGTGTTCGTGTCCATGTCAAACACCGCGATGCTCTTCTCGCCAATGATGAGCAACTCATTCGTCTTGAGCATCAACTGCATCTTAAACGGATGAGGGATCGTTTCGAGGGGGATAATCTTCGTGCCTTTATTGTTCCAGACTATCAGGTGACTGCTGCGACTGAGGGCATAGATGGTGCCATTGGCAGGATTCACATAGACATCGCGGAAATCGTACTGCTTGTCCTTGAAGAGAATCTTAGTCTTCAGGTTGTTGCCACTCTTCTCGTGGAGGAGGACCTCACCATAGGTGCTGACAGACACCAACCGGTTGTTGCTCTTAGGCATGAACTCGATGCGAGAGATAGGTCCCTCGTGTTTGGGCCACTCCGTGGTACTGCGACTAGACTGAGAGAGCGACTGGTAGATGGCGGGGTAATAGATGTCGCCATGATATCGGTCGGTATAGACATAAGAGGCGAAACTCAGCATGGCAGCAATCTCATGATTGCCCGCCCTGAACTGCGTGTTGGACTGGGCGCCTAACGATCGTCCTAAAGCGAGGAAACTGAGTGTGTCGGCCACACGTTTAGACGTCTCGGCCTTGATGCGCTGACGATCAGCCTGATGGCGCTGGTATTCAGCCTGTTCGTAAGCCTCAAGGGCTCTCTGCTCAGAGGCCAAAGCATTCTGTTGGGCGATAATAGCCTTCTGACGTTCAGACTCAGAGCGCTCGCGCATCTCATTGGCAATAGCCGTCTGTTCGATAGCCTCTTCGCGCTGTTTGTCAGAGATCTTCATCTGCTGGTAGGCTATCTCTTCCATCTGGTTACTGATGCTCCTCAAGACGGCAGATCGCTTTTCCTGACGCTGCATCTCGTCCATCTGTGCAGACATCTTGTCAATCTGATGTCTTGAAGCGCCCCAGCCAATCAGACCTGCCACTGAGGTACAGACTAACAGCAAGCCAACAGCACCCGTTATGATGTTTCTTTTCTCCACGCAGCAATGATAGGAATCGAGTTATTGAAGTCGTTTGAGGGTAAAGAGCGTGATATCATCACTCTGTTCCATGTCGCCCACGAATGCAGCCACATCAGCCCTGACAGCATCGATCAGTTGACGACAGTTGTCACCCGTATGAGCCTTCAGGCAGGCTTTCAGACGATCGTCGCCATACTCCTTGTAGTCAGCATTCATGGCTTCATTGACCCCATCGGTGAACATGACAAGCGTCTCACCAGGCTTGAGTGTCAAGGTCTCGTCGTGGTATTTCATATCCTGTATGGCACCCACTAATGAGTCGGTAGGCATCGGCAACTCCTCGACCTCACCACTTGGCTTGAGGATGAGTGGTGGGTTATGACCGGCATTACAGTAGGTGATCTCGCCCGTACTGATGGTGTAGATGCCATAGAAGACCGTCACGAACATACAATCGACCGACTCGTTGGACAACAGTTTGTTTGAATAGGAGATGCACTCGGCAGGACTGCCTCCTCGAATCCCTGTGGCCCTTATGAGCGTACGACTGACAGCCATGAAGATGGAGGCAGGGATACCCTTGCCACTGACATCGGCAATCACAAAGCCAATGCGGTTGTCGTCAATGCGGAAGAAGTCGTAGAAATCACCTCCCACATCCTTTGCCGCATGCATCAGGGCTGCTATGTCGAGCTGTTGCTCATTCTCGGGGAATGGAGGGAAGATACGTGGCAGGATGGCCTGCTGGATCTCGCTGGCCACAGCCAGGTCGCTCTTGATCGACTCCAACTGGGTATGCTCAGCCTGCATCTGACGGATATATTTGATCTGTTCGATAGCCTTCTCAATGGTCAGACTGAGATCGTCGAGGTCGATGGGCTTCGTGGCGAAGTCGAAAGCCCCATTGTTCATGGCCTGGCGGATATTACCCATGTCGCCATAGGCTGACACCATGATGCACTTCAGGGCGGGGTTACGCATCTCGTTGACCTTTGTCAACAGCGTCAGTCCATCCATCTCCGGCATGTTGATATCTGACAGGATAATGTCGAAGTCCTTATGCTGTAACAGCATGGTCAAGGCTTCAAGGCCATTGTGGGCAAAGTGGAATTCGTATTCGCCTTTACGGATCTTACGTCTGAAATATTGCGTGAGCAGCAACTCAAGATCGCTCTCATCATCTACACTGAGAATTTTTACGGGCATTGTATTTGTTTTTAATTAATAATGTGCAAAAGTAACACAAAAGAATGATATTACCAAATTTTTTTGTTGAGAATTGAAAAAAAATGTATAACTTTGTCGCCCAAATGATGACGTTACACGTATTCAATCCAGAGCATGATCTGGCTTTGGCTGCCCATCTGGCCAACTATACAGCCCCCCATGCAGGGCGCCAGTTGCGCGCTGATCTCGGTTATATCCCAGCACTCTGGGCTGCTGAGACAGACGTGGTGCTGGTGGAAAATGTTGAAGATGCAGAGCGCAGGTTCCGCATGCTGGTGCGCAGACCTTTCAACCGTTTTGTCACTAAGGAACAACTGTCGAAGTTGGAACTGACACGTGTCGAAGTGTGGGGTTGGGACTTAGCCATCCGGGCATTCCTGATGCGCTATGGGGTGTCGTCACAGTTGTTGCCTTCAGTCACCCAGATTGACACCATCCGACAACTATCTCACCGTCGGGAAGCCATGCATCTGCTGGCCCAGCTACAGGGACCAGGTGTGGTGGGCGAGACTGCGATGGCTGGTTCTGTGGAGGCGGTAAGACAGCAGATGGACCATTGGGGAAACGTGGTTGTGAAAGCCCCCTGGAGCAGTAGTGGAAGAGGAGTTAGATTTCTTGACAATAGAATGACGGTTCATGATGAGGGTTGGCTACAACATGTCATCAGTCGTCAGAGACATGTCATGGTGGAGCCCCATTATGCTAAGGTGAAGGACTTCGGCATGGAGTTTGTCTGTGATGAACAAGGACGAATCGGTTATCTGGGGTTGTCGCTCTTTCATACATCCAATGGTGCCTACACCGGTAACATCCTAGCTGATGAAGAACAAAAGATGGAGATGATAAGCCATTATATCCCAGTAGATTTGTTGGTATCAGTTCAACAGAACATTTGCCATATTCTCGAAGACGTTCTTAAAGGATCATACACCGGACCATTCGGTGTTGACATGATGGTGGTGGCACGTGAAGACCAACAAGGATTCTGGCTGCATCCCTGTGTGGAAATCAATCTGAGAAGAACTATGGGACATGTCGCCCTGAGTCTGACGAGACTCGTGAACGGTCTTCCGAAAGTCATGTCTATAGACTATAATAATATTTACAAAATCAGGCTACAAAGACTGATAACGAACAACAACATCGCATGATCAACGAATATCAGATAAGAGTCGTGCCAGAAGTGGCGGCACAAGAAGACAGGCTGAAGGCCTATCTGGCCGATGAACAGGGTTTTGACGTGAGGACGATTCAGGGTGTCAGAATCCTGAAGCGCAGCATCGATGCCAGACAGAGACAGATTTATGTGAACCTGAAAGTGAGAGTCTATGTGAACGAAATCCCTCAAGACGATGCGTTTGTCAGGACAGAGTATCCCTGTGTGGAGGGTCGTCCGCAGGTGATCGTTGTAGGAGCAGGACCTGGTGGACTGTTTGCTGCCCTGAGACTCATCGAACTGGGCTATCGTCCTATCGTACTCGAACGAGGCAAGAATGTGCACGACCGTAAGAAAGACCTGGCGAACATCACGAAGACACAGCAGGTGGACGCAGAGAGCAACTACTGTTTCGGTGAAGGTGGGGCAGGAGCCTATTCAGATGGGAAACTCTACACCCGTTCGAAGAAAAGAGGTAATACCGACAAGATCCTGAATGTGTTCTGTCAGCATGGAGCCTCTACCGCCATCCTGGCTGATGCCCATCCACATATAGGTACCGACAGACTGCCCAAAGTTATCGAGGCTATGCGTAACACCATTATCAACAGTGGTGGAGAGGTGCACTTCCAGACGAAAATGAGTAGGCTCATTTTGAGTGGTGAGAGGTTAGAGGTGAGTGGTGAGAGGATGCTTGGAAGCGGAGCGACAAGAGTCGTTGGCGTGGAAGCAGAGGTGACCTCCAGTCAATCACCTCACATCTCCCAGTTGACATTTATGGGACCAGTGATCCTGGCTACCGGTCATTCTGCCAGAGATGTCTATCGCTATCTGAACGAAGCCAAGGTGGAGATAGAGGCCAAGGGCATTGCCGTCGGTGTGAGACTGGAACATCCATCACATCTGATAGATCAGATACAATATCACTCGAAGCAAGGTCGTGGCCGATGGCTGCCTGCTGCTGAATATGCGATTGTGACACAGGTGGAGGGTAGGGGTGTCTATTCCTTCTGTATGTGTCCGGGTGGATTTGTGATTCCTGCTGCCACCGATCGTGAACAGATCGTCGTGAATGGTATGAGTCCTGCCAGTCGTGGTACCGCTTGGAGCAATAGTGGTATGGTAGTAGAAGTAAGACCAGAAGACTTGGAAAATGTAAAAATTGAAAAATGTAACAATGTAACAATTGACACTTCTCATCATGAAAGCCAAACACTTCAGGTGATGGCGTTTCAGGAGGATTTGGAGCGCAGTTGTTGGCTACAGGGAAACATGAAACAGACAGCCCCCGCCCAACGCATGAGTGATTTCGTGAACGGGAAGTTGAGTTATGACCTGCCGAAATCCTCGTATGCACCAGGTCTGATCTCCAGTCCGTTGCATTTCTGGTTGCCGAAGATGATTTCCAAACGACTGCAGGAAGGATTCAAGACCTTCGGGCGCCAGGCACATGGGTTCCTGACCAATGAGGCAGTGTTGATCGCTGTAGAGACCAGAACGTCGTCGCCTGTGCGTATTGTGAGAGACAAAGACACTCTGCAGCATGTCCGTGTACAGGGACTCTTCCCCTGTGGTGAAGGTGCCGGTTATGCCGGAGGTATCGTCTCTGCTGGTGTTGATGGTGAGCGCTGTGCAGAAGCGGTTGCACAATATTTGGAAAATGTAAAAATTTAAAAATGCAAAAATGTAATAATTAGAAAATGTAATAATTGGGAAAAATTTTGTGGAAAAGATTTGGAACTTATGAATCTTTTTTGTAACTTTGCCAACAGAGAAAAATGTTTAACTAATATAAGAGGAACCATGAACAGGAAGGAACAGTTCATCATCACCATCAGTCGTCAGTTTGGTACTGGCGGACATGAGATTGGCGCAGAGATTGCCCGTAGGTTGGGTGTCAAACTGCTCGATAAGCAGATCTTGAATGAGGTTGCCAAGCGTATGCCTGTGGTAGAAGATGCCATGGAGAGGATTGCTGCGCGTAATCCATTGTGGCGTGACGATTTTACCAATTTCTACCGCATGTATATGAACAAGGCAGAGTATGACGGTCAGGAACATGATGAGACCTCGCATGCGCTCTTTGAGGCTCAGGCCATTGCCATCCGCAAGATTGCAGAGCAGGAGTCGTGTGTCCTGGTAGGACGTTGTGGTTTCCACATCTTTGCAGATCATCCCAACGCCCTAAAAATCTTTATCCACTCTACAGAAGACTGCCGGAAGCGTCGTATTGCAGAAAAATACGGTCTGAACCTGAGTGATGCAGCTGCCATGCTTGTGGATAACGACTACAGCAGAGAGCTTTACACGAAGACCTTTACAGGAAAGGATTGGACGGATGCGCGTAATTATGACATCTCGATCGACGTCAGAAAATTCGGCATTAACGGTGCTGTAGATTTCTTAATGAACTGCATCGAATAGTTTTTAGTGGAAAAATTTGTTCATATACCGATTTTTTAGTACCTTTGCACCTTGAAATTTCAAAGTTAGTAATTACTAAAGAATCGGTATAATGAATATTTCCTACAAATGGTTGAAGGAATACGTGGATTTCGACCTCACGCCTCAGCAGGTATGTGATGCTCTGACGTCAACAGGTCTCGAAGTCGACGCATTGGAAGAAGTACAAAGTATTAAAGGTGGTCTGAAAGGTCTCTATGTGGGTAAGGTGCTTACCTGTGAGGCTCATCCAAACTCAGATCATCTGCATGTCACTACAGTTGACTTAGGCAAGGGCGAACCCTCTCAGATCGTGTGTGGAGCACCCAATGTGGCTGCTGGACAAAAAGTGATCGTGGCAGACCTTGGTTGTGTGCTCTATGATGGTGACAAGGAGTTTGTGATCAAGAAGTCGAAGCTTCGTGGTGTTGACTCTTGTGGTATGATCTGTGCAGAGGATGAGATTGGTATCGGTCATGATCATGCCGGCATCATCGTTCTGCCAGAGGATGCAGTGGTAGGAACGCCTGCTGCAGCGTATTATCATCTGGAGAGCGACTGGCTCATTGAGGTGGATATCACTGCCAACCGTGCAGACGCCCTCTCTCACTGGGGTGTGGCACGCGACCTGTATGCCTGGTTGAAGCAGAATGGCTACGAGACCTCCTTGCATCGTCCAGACTGCTCGAAGTTCAAGGTGGACCATCACAACCTGCCCATCGAGGTGAAGATAGAGAACCAGGAAGCCTGCAAGCGCTATGCCTGTGTCAGCATCACCGACTGTGAGGTGAAAGAGAGTCCTGACTGGTTGAAGAACAAGCTGACCACTATTGGTCTGCGCCCGATCAATAACATCGTGGATATCACCAACTATGTGATGATGGCCTATGGACAGCCCCTGCACACCTTTGATGCAGACATGGTGAAAGGTCATAAGATCGTGGTGAAGACCATGCCTGAGGGCACCCCCTTCCAGACACTTGACGGGGAGGAGCACAAACTCTCTGACCGTGACCTCGCTATCTGCAATGAGGAAGAACCGATGTGTATCGCCGGTGTCTTCGGTGGAAAGGGTAGTGGTACCTATGAGACCACGAAGAACGTGGTGCTTGAGAGTGCCTATTTCCACCCCACCTGGATCAGAAAGTCGGCTCGTCGTCATGGTCTGAGTACAGATGCCAGTTTCCGTTTTGAGCGTGGTATCGATCCCAATGGCACCATCTATGCCCTCCAACAGGCTGCCATCCTCTGTCAGGAACTGGCAGGTGGTAAGGTGGCGATGGAGATCTGTGATGTCTATCCAGAGCCGATGAAGAACCCAGTTGTGGAACTCAGTTATAAATATGTTCACGACCTTGTTGGAAAGGAGATTCCCCACGCCACCATCAAGGCTATCTGTGAGAGTCTGGAGATGAAGGTGCTCAGTGAGACTGCCGAGGCCCTGACACTTGAGATTCCTGCCTACCGTGTGGATGTACAGCGTCCTTGTGACGTGGTGGAGGATATCCTGCGTATCTATGGATATAATAATGTGGAGATACCGACACAGTTGAAGAGTTCACTGGTGGTGAAGGCTGATGAGGACCAGAAACACAAGTTGGCTAATATCGTCAGTGAGCAACTGGTAGGTGCAGGTTTCAATGAGATACTGAACAACTCGTTGACCAAGGGTGCCTACTATGAAGGTCATAACAGTTATCCAGCAGAGAACTGCGTGAAGATCATGAATCCATTGTCAACAGATCTGAATGTGATGCGTCAGACCCTGCTGTTCGGTGGTATGGAGAGTATCCAGCACAATGTGAACCGTAAGCGTCAGAATCTGCGTTTCTTCGAGTTCGGTAATGTCTATACCTTCGATCCAGAGAAGAAGAATGATGACGATCCCATGCTGGCCTATAAGGAGCAGTATCATGCTGCCCTGTGGGTGACAGGCAAGCGTGTGGAGGGCTCGTGGGCCCATCAGAATGAGGACTCAACCTTCTATGAGTTGAGTGCCTATGTGGAGAATATCCTCCGTCGTATCGGTGTGAAGCCAGGCATGCTTGTCAGGAAGAAGTCGGACAACGATGTGTTCTCTGCCGGTCTGACCATTGAGAATCGTGGTGGAAAGAAACTCATCGAGATGGGTATCATCACCAAGAAACTGCAGAAGCAGTTCGGCCTCGACAATCCCGTCTTCTATGCAGAGTTGAACTGGACCGCCCTGATGAAGGTCATCAAGAAGAACGAAGTGCTGTACACAGAGATCTCGAAGTTCCCTGCCGTCAGTCGTGACCTCGCTCTGTTGGTAGATAACACCGTTGAGTTTGCCCAGATTGAGCAGATAGCCCGTCAGACAGAGAAGAAACTCCTGAAGAAAGTTGAACTGTTCGATGTCTATGAGGGAGACAAGCTCCCTGCAGGCAAGAAGTCATATGCTGTGAACTTCATCCTACAGGATGAGGAAAAGACCATGGGTGACAAGCAGATTGAGGCCATCATGAACAAACTTATCGCCAACCTCAAGAAGCAACTTAACGCCGAACTTCGCTAATTTTTACATTATTACATTTTTGAATTTTTAAATTAATAAATATGGGAAGAGCATTTGAATATCGTAAGGCTACGAAGCTGAAGCGATGGGGCCACATGGCCAAGACATTTACAAAGATTGGTAAGCAGATTGCCATTGCCGTGAAGGCTGGTGGTCCAGAACCAGAGAACAATCCTGCACTGCGTGCTATCATTGCCAACGCCAAGCGCGAGAACATGCCGAAGGATAACATCGAGCGTGCTATCAAGAACGCGATGGGTAAGGATCAGAGCGACTACAAGGAGGTGACCTATGAGGGATATGGTCCTCACGGCATTGCCATCTTCGTGGAGACCCTGACAGACAACACCACTCGTACGGTAGGTGATGTGCGTTCAGTGTTCAACAAGTTTAATGGTAACCTGGGAACACAGGGTTCACTGAGTTTCCTGTTCGACCACAAGGCAGTGTTTACCTTCAAGAAGAAGGATGGTCTGGATATGGACGAGATGATTCTCGACCTGATAGACTATGGTGTAGATGATGAGTTTGATGAGGACGAGGAGGAAAACAGCATCACCATCTATGGCGATCCCTCTTCATTCGGTGCTATCCAGAAGCATCTCGAGGAGAACGGTTTCGAGGTGACAGGTGCAGAGTTTACCCGTATCCCCAATGATCTGAAGGAAGTAACTGCCGAGGAGCGTGAGACCATTGACAAGATGGTGGAGAAACTCGAGGACTTCGATGACGTTCAGACGGTTTACACTAACATGAAACCAGAAGAGGTCGCTGAGTAATCCCCCCCTCTCAGACCAATAAGCAGAAAGCCCTTCCCGATTGTGAGAAGGGCTTTCTGCTTGATGTGAGGGCTATGGGGTTTAATAGTCTTTATCCGTGAAGACAATGTCCATCAGAATCTTGTCGGGATTCTTCTGGGAACGATACGTGTATGCCACGCGGAACTTATTCTCCTTATAGGTTCTCAGCGCCGTAGAATTCTTGACTTCGTTTCTCAATACCCCCTCGGCATCCACCTTTTCCAACGCGCCATCCTGATCAGCAAAACCCGTCAAAGTGAAATAGTAATGGATGGTGCGGGTCGGACGTTCGAACACCAGACTGTCGAGAATAGAATTATTGTCCATCTTCTCAGGACAGTACTTTCTGGTATATTCCTTGGACTCACGCTCACACCTGTCTTCCAACGACTCCTGACAAGCTGCGCAAATGAAAAGAATCATAGCAATTATCCCATACTTTTTCATAACGAATGCTATTTTTGGCTACAAAGTTACTCAGAAATATTAAATTTCATCGTAGAAACTCCAAAAAAAAGCAAAAATATCGCATTTTCAGTGTTTTTTTTGTAACTTTGCAAATCGTTAGTACACGAATAATTGATGGATCATATAAGGAATTTTTGTATCATTGCACATATTGACCACGGTAAATCAACCTTGGCAGACAGATTATTGGAGTTTACCAAAACGATTCAAGTTACTGAAGGTCAGATGCTTGATGATATGGATCTGGAGCGTGAGCGCGGTATCACCATTAAGAGTCACGCTATCCAGATGGAATATACCTATCAGGGCGAGAAATATATCCTGAACTTAATAGACACCCCGGGACACGTGGACTTCTCTTATGAAGTGTCGCGCTCGATTGCTGCCTGTGAGGGAGCCTTGTTAGTGGTTGATGCCACCCAGGGTGTTCAGGCGCAGACCATCTCGAACCTTTATATGGCCATCGACCATAATCTGGAAATCATACCCGTCATCAATAAGATAGACATGCCCTCAGCGATGCCTGATGAGGTGGAAGACGAGATTATCGACCTGATAGGCTGTGACCGCAGTGACATCATTCGTGCTTCAGGAAAGACAGGAGAGGGTGTGGAAGAAATCCTCAATGCCGTTGTAGAGCGTATTCCACATCCAGAGGGTGATGACAAGGCACCGTTACAGGCACTTATCTTCGACTCAGTGTTCAACTCCTTCCGCGGTATCATCGCCTATTTCAAGATTACCAACGGTGTGATTCACACGGGCGACCATGTGAAGTTCTTTAATACCGGTATGGAGTATGATGCCGATGAGATCGGTGTGCTGAAGATGGATATGATTCCCCGTAAGGAACTGCATACAGGTGACGTGGGCTATATCATCAGTGGTATTAAGAACTCCAAGGAGGTGAAGGTCGGTGATACGATTACACAGGTGGCCAATCCTTGTAATGCTGCCATCGAAGGTTTCCAGGAAGTAAAACCGATGGTGTTTGCCGGTGTCTATCCCATTGACCCGACGGATTATGAGAACCTGCGTGCCTCTCTGGAGAAGTTGCAGCTCAATGATGCCTCGCTGACATTTATGCCAGAGTCGTCGGTAGCACTGGGCTTCGGATTCAGATGTGGATTCCTTGGACTGCTCCATATGGAGATTGTGCAGGAACGACTCGACCGTGAGTTCGATATGGATGTCATCACCACCGTACCAAACGTGTCGTATCTGTGCTATACGAAACAAGGAGAAGTCAAAGAGGTGCATAACCCTTCGGGGCTACCAGACCTGACGATGATTGAACATATTGAGGAACCATATATACGTGCCTCGATCATCACTGCAGCAGACTATATCGGTCCGATTATGACCCTGTGTCTTGATAAGCGCGGAGAACTGATAGATCAGCAGTATGTCAGTGGTAATCGTATTGAACTGCACTTCATGCTGCCATTGGGAGAAATTGTGATTGACTTCTACGATAAGCTCAAATCCATCTCCAAAGGCTATGCCTCATTTGACTATCATATCGATGGTTTCCGTCCATCGAAATTAGCTAAGTTGGATATCCTGCTCAATGGCGAACCTGTGGATGCCCTCTCAACCTTGACCCATCAGGATAATGCTGTTACCTTCGGAAGAAGGATGTGTGAGAAACTGAAAGAACTCATTCCGCGTCAGCAGTTTGATATCGCTATCCAGGCCGCTATCGGTGCCAAGATCATTGCCCGCGAGACCGTCAAACAGGTACGTAAGGATGTGACAGCCAAGTGTTATGGTGGTGACGTGTCGCGTAAGCGTAAGTTGCTTGAGAAACAGAAGCGCGGTAAGAAACGTATGAAACAAATCGGCAATGTGGAAGTGCCACAGAAGGCTTTCCTCGCCGTCTTGAAACTTGATTAGAACAACAACAATTGAAAATCGAAATAATTACAAGACCTATGCCTAACATTAGTATTACGACCAGAGATGTGGCTCGAGAGTTAGCCAGACGATACAGTACGATGAGACAAGACGAGCTGGATATGCTCGAGAGTATCCTCGTGCCGATGAAATTTGCGAAGAACGAGCTTGTTCTCAAGGAAGGAGAGACCTGTACCAACATCTATTGGGTGGTGAAAGGACTGGTGCGACAGTTCTATTTTAAAAATGACAAGGAAGTTACCGAATACATGGCAACAGAGAACACCATTGTCATGTGTATCGAGAGCCTTTTCCGTGAGCAGCCTACAGTGCTGCAGATCAAGGCACTGGAACCCACAATCCTCATCGCTATCCCTAAGGCAGACTTAGAGGCTGTGGCCATGAAGAGTGTGAACATCCAGATACTATTTCGTAAGATTCTGGAGGAGTCACTGATTCTCAGTCAGCATCATGCAGATATGCTACGCTTTGAGACAGCACAGGACCGTTATCAGAAACTGGTGAAGAATCAGCCGCAGCTGATTCTCCGTGCCCCATTGGTGTATATTGCCAGTTATCTGCAGATGACGCCAGAGACACTGTCGAGAGTACGTACGGCAGCTCTGCTGGAAGGCAAATAGTCAATGTCTGTTCAGGAAGATCGAGTGGTCGATACAGTTAGGCAGTTCTTCCTGATAATGAGTCACGTAGATAAGTGTTCGTGAGCGGTCCTCGCAATACTTATCTACGATTTCTTTTACCATCATCCGATTACTATCATCGAGACCATGCAGTGGTTCATCGAGAATCAGCAGGTCTGGTTCTTTTACAAAAGCCCTCGCCAAAAGCACCAGTCGCTGTTCGCCACTTGACATCTCCATGAATTTCCGATCTGCCAGATGACCAATGCCGAAGATATTTAACCATTTGCGACATTGCTCACGCTCTGTTTCTGAGGGGCGCACATAGAGTCCCACGGTGTCTTTCAGTCCACTGGCCACAATCTGGATGGCAGGGATATTCTGTTTATAGCTGCGATGCATCTCTGGCGACACATATCCGATGCGTCGCTTGATGTCCCAGATGCTCTCTCCAGAACCTCGCTTATGTCCGAAGAGTGAGATGTCGCACGCATAGCTTTGGGGATTATCCGCACAGACCAGTGAGAGGAGGGTGGATTTTCCAGAACCATTCTGTCCAGATAATGACCAATGCTCTCCTTGAAGTACCGTCCAGTCGAGATCTTTCAGGATTGTCCGTTCGCCATATCTGATGCTCACCTTCTTGAACTCGATCATTTTCGGGGCATTCGGGTGGATGGTTGTAGGAGTTGTTTTCTTTGTGATAAGGGCTGGTCTTGATTTGGTTTTCCAGTCGGCAATAGCTACTTTAGGCATCACCTGCATATCTTTCACTTCGACGATATGCGTGATGAAGTCAGGGATATCATCGGTCTTTGCCAATACTAAGATCAACTGCAGTCCCTGGTCGTTGGCCAACATCCGCATCAGTTCTTTCAACTGATCTCGCGTCTTCGCATCGAGTCCGATAAACGGATTCTCCATGATCAGTACTTTAGGGGCAGTAAAAAGAGATGAGGCCAACTTGAATTTTCTCAGTTCACCACTCGACAACAGGATGATATACTTATCCAGCAAGGGTTTCAGTTGAAACAGTTCGTAGATATGTTCCTGAAGGGCACGGCGTGTTGGTGTGTCTTCACCTGCCAGTTGGTAAGCCTCTTCAAGTTTGCTGCCTACGGTTGGTGTCTCCTCGTCAATCTCCATCTGGTTCCACCGCTGTTGCAGGAAATAGGTCTTGTCGTTATCCCCCCCATAGGTGTCGCGGAAGGTGATATGTTTCAGATTGTTATAAGGCTCATCGAACCCATACCTCACCATGCCTGGAAATGCAGGATGACGCCCAGTGAGCATATCCACGAACATCGATTTCCCGGCACCGTTACGACCTACTATAGCGATGTGTTCCCCCTCGTTGAGCGTAAAGGTTACAGGCTCTGCCATTGACCACTCTGGTTTTCTGGCACGGGCATTGGTGATCTCAATCGTTTTCATCTTTCGTTTTCCTTTTAGATACCTTTTCCTGATTCTTGTTGATAAAGTCTTTCCATCCGCGATACTTCACCTGACTTTCCGGACGTCCCATCTGCAGATAGTGGCAATAGGCAGCTGCCAGTGCATCTGTGGCATCCATAAACTTTCCCATCTCTTCGTTGGGTATCTTCAGCAGGCGCTGAAGCATACCAGCCACCTGTTCCTTTGATGCACTGCCATTCCCTGTTAAAGCCATCTTGATTTTCATCGGTGCATATTCGTGGATGGGTACACCATGATGGATGGCAGCCGCAATAGCCGTCCCCTGGGCACGTCCCAGTTTCAGCATCGACTGTACGTTCTTGCCGAAGAAGGGGGCCTCGATAGCCATCTCGTCAGGCAGATAACCATCGATGATGCCTGTCACCCGTTCAAAGATATGTCCGAGTTTCAGGTAGGCATCAGGAAACTTACGCAGGTCGATGACCCCCATCGTTATCATCTGAGCCTTACCGTCAACGACCTTCAGCAGTCCATAGCCCATCAGGTTCGTTCCAGGGTCGATTCCTAATATGATTTTTTCCATAAGAGTTTGACGTCAGTGTTAAGACCACTGGCAACAGGTTCCCACTGGTCATAGGTCGTGCGATGGTAGTTGATATCCACCACATTGATTTCTTCCATCTTGCGCCACTTCACACCCCTACGATCTAAATCAGCAATACGGTTAGCTGGCAGATTCGTCACTTCAATCCTGATTTCATTATTACCGGCCTTCAATGTATTCTTGCAGTCGAGTATAAAAGGCACTGACCATGCACAACCAATAAACTGTCCGTTGATATAGACACGGGCAGACTCTCGCACATCACCAAGGTCGATTTGCCAACTTCTGTTTCGTAGGTCGCGTTTGGAGAGTTTGATATGCGTGGTGTAGATGCCAGTTCCCATTGTCACGCGCGTGCTATCGTCGTCGAGTGTCTCCCAAGTTTGTGGCTTAGTGAGGGAGAAAGACTTCGTCACCTTTGGTGCTGCTTCTTCAAAGTGTAGAGTCCAGGGCCCATTCAATGTGACTGTTGTCTGACCATCTTCAAGACGTTTCGGTTGAGCTGTCTTGGTGCGTGGCGTGTCATAGGTCTGCAGAATCATCGACTCTCCGCTCCTCAGACAGATATCGATACTGTCGCCCGAGAAAATGGCTGAAGTTATGTCGCCATTAAGGGGATTAAACCAGACAGCATCCTTGAAGTCGATGGCTAATGGCAGACGGTCGTGGATATCATCGGGAGTCAGGTTGGCGATGAAGTAGTGATAGCCAGTGGTATTACGTCGACGGATCGCTTTCAGTCCACATTCTTTCTTGATGGCTTCAGGTTTTGCTGCTGCTTGGAGGTCAGTGGCATTCGTACCATAGATAATACAAGCCCCCTGAGACTGCAGTTCAGCGATATGTTTCCTGACGTTTTCTGGCATCTGTCCACTGCCCGGAATCACGAGTGCCTTATAGCGTGTACCTGCTGCTGTCTGGAGCATCCCGTCAGTAAACGTTGTCGTCAGGATATAGCGTTCAGAAATATAATCGCAGTCGAATCCTGCTTGGTCGATGTCGAGAATACTTCTGATAAACTCCGGTGCCAACTTACCCATCTGATGGATGGAGAATTGCATGAGCAGACGCTCAGGCTGTTTCTGCCACATGTCGCGTACAGGGAGATACACCAGAAAATCATTATCGGGTTGTCCCCACTGCAGGAAACGTTGGCAGCGCTCAACATACTGCATGAAGAAGGGAGCATCGCGCCAGATGCTGTTGGTTGGTGACATGTCGATAGAGGCATAGAACTTCCAGCCTGGCCATGGATCGTCTTTCGGTGAATAACAGGTGCCATGGAAGAACATCCTGTTTACCCCTGCACAGAACATCAGGTCGATATCGGGCTTCAGTTGTGACAGTGATGTGCGGAAATGTTCCGTAAGCCAGGTGAATGTCTCGCTCGACGTGTAGGGCTTGCCACAAATGTGTGCTGCAGAAGGCGCATATTTCAGCATTGAGAAATCGGAATCATTCTTACGTGTCTTACCAGGGTCTGTGCGGAGGCCACGAATGCCGAATTCCGATAGACCGAAACCTTCGATCTCGGGGATATCCACCGCAGCATAACAGTCAATCAGATTAGCGGGAGAGCCATGAGCCTGATTACGCGTGATAGCCCCATGACTATGTGCCCAGGCAGTCCATTGCTGGGTAAAGTTTTCGAGTAACAGGTCACCGAGTGTCTCGCGATAGTCAGAAAGAATTTTGGCGTTACCTTGTTGCAACTGAGGAAGATAGTCTTGAAGTTTGTAGCCCCGCCGTTTCTCAAATTCCTCGAAGAGCGTAGGAGTCCACGTGGCATCAGCCACCTCATAAGAGTCGTTGAAGAAGGTCTGTGGGTAGGGCGTCTTGGTACGCTCAAAAGCGTCCTCTATATGTGACAGATAATGCTGCACGGCCTGTTTGTCGAAATGATCCACAACCAGTCCTTCACCCCCAGGGGCAGCGCGTTTCACCTTCATGATCCCATAGCGTATGTAAATGGCTACCACTTGCCAATGGGCTGTCTGCATCTCCTTGAGCTTGAGTTTGAGCACCTTACGTCGTGTCTTTCTGTCTACTGTATTGATTTGTGCTTGTAGTTCGTTTTCAGGCGACCACGACAATTGTCCGTCCTTTACATGAGCAGTCACGTCATAGGCTTGTCCGCGCCAATAGGCCATCACCTTGTGAAGACGGCTGTAGGGAGCATCTTTCTCAGGAACCGTCAGTGGAAGGGCTTTCACACTGCCACCTGTAAACATGGTATCAACAAACAGCGCCTTACAGGCAGATTCCTCAAGGGGTACCCATGGTCCACCAAAGGGCCATCCAGTACCTGTAGCCATATCTACTTCGATGCCTAACATCTGACCGTTCTTCTGTACCTCTCGCAACATCTCCATCCACTGGTCTGAGAGATAGGGGATGTTGCGATCATGGTTTCCCTGTACGCCATAGATAGGTGTGATTTCGAGGGCTCCGATACCATGACTGGCATATTCCTGCATCGTCCAGGCGAGGTTCTCTTTGTCAACTGCCGAGCCGAGCCACCACCAACGAGCTCCTGGCTTAGCTTCAGGACGAGCCTCAGGCCACTGTTGTGAAAAAGCAGGCAGGGTGAGTATGGTTAATGCTGCTAACGTGATTGCTTTCTTGATCATTGCTTTAGTTTTTTGTTTCCGTAGTTCTTGAAAAAAAGAGAGAATGGTGATGATGCCATTCTCTCTTTATCATGTAGGGTGAAGTCTATTCAATAACGACCAAAGCGTCGTCTTCCATCACACTCTCACCAATCTTAACGCATACAGCAGTCACTTTGCCATCTTTCTCAGCGGTGAGATTGTTAGCCATCTTCATGGCTTCCAACACTACGACCGTGTCACCAGCCTTCACCTCATCGCCTTCAGCTACCAGGATGTCGGTGATGACACCAGGCAGAGGCGCCTTGATTGCGTTAGCCTTGTTGACAGCGGTTTTGCTGCCACCAGCCTGAGCAGGCTCAGCGGCAGTGGCTGCCACAGCCTTCACCACGGGCTTCTTTTTCTCGGGCTCTGGCTGCTTCTCCATTTCAACGGTATATTCTTCTCCATTAACGGTCAGTGTAGCGATATTGTCTTTGATATCGCCTACCACGACTTCGTATTTATTACCATTGATTGTATATTTGTATTCTTTCATAATCAGATATGTGTATTAGGGACGCGGGGTCATGGTTTGTGCATAGCCGTTCCACTGAGTGTTACGGGCAGCAATGGTAATGATGCCCGTCTCAGTGTCGTGAACGTTATTGCCAAGGTGCTCATGAAGCGCCATGGCAATCGCTGCATATACTTCTTTATTATTATTCATACGCGTGTACAATAATTACATAGGAATGTTACCGTGCTTCTTGGCTGGCAGGGCATCACGCTTGGTAGCGAGCTGAGCCAGACCACGACAGATGCGGAAACGCGTGTTGCGTGGCTCGATCACATCGTCGATGTATCCAAACTTAGCAGCCTGATAAGGATTAGCGAAGAGCTCATTGTACTCATCCTCCTTCTCGGCGATGAAGGCCTTCACATCCTCACCAGCTTCCTTCTTAGCCTTTGCCTCCTTAGCATACAATACGGCAGCAGCGCCAGATGCACCCATCACAGCAATCTCGGCAGAAGGCCATGCATAGTTCAGGTCAGTATGAAGCTGCTTAGAACCCATCACAATGTGTGAACCACCATACGACTTACGCAGGGTAACAGTGATCTTAGGTACAGTAGCTTCACCGTAAGCATAGAGCAGCTGTGCACCATGCAGAATCACGGCATTGTACTCCTGACCTGTTCCTGGCAGGAATCCTGGTACGTCAACCAGTGATACGATAGGAATATTGAAAGCATCGCAGAAACGCACGAAACGGGCACCCTTACGTGAAGCATTCACATCGAGTACACCAGCATAACATGAAGGCTGGTTAGCCACGATACCTACACTCTGACCATTGAAACGTGCGAAACCAACGATGATGTTCTTTGCGAACTTAGGCTGTACCTCGAAGAACTCGCCGTTATCAGTGATAGCAGCGATCACCTTATACATATCGTAGGCCTCGTTGGGGTTCTCAGGAATAATCTCGTTCAGTGTATCTTCCATACGGTTGATGGGGTCATCGCACACCTTGCGAGGAGCAGTCTCCATGTTGTTTGAAGGAATATAGCTCAGCAGAGTCTTCAGCATCTGGATACCTTCTTCCTCGGTAGAGGCGGTGAAGTGGGTAACACCCGACTTGGTAGCGTGTACAGAGGCACCACCGAGATGCTCTTGATCGATATCCTCGCCAGTCACAGTCTTTACCACCTTCGGACCAGTCAGGAACATGTATGAAGTATTCTCCATCATCAGGGTGAAGTCGGTAAGGGCAGGAGAGTAAACGGCACCACCTGCGCAAGGACCGAAGATACCAGAGATCTGAGGAATCACACCTGATGCCAGGATGTTACGCTCGAAAATCTCGGCATAGCCTGCCAGCGCATTGATACCTTCCTGGATACGAGCACCACCTGAGTCGTTGATACCAATGACAGGGGCACCCATCTTCATGGCCATGTCCATCACCTTACAGATCTTCTGACTCATGGTCTCAGACAAAGAACCGGCATGCACAGTAAAGTCTTGTGCAAAGATAAATACCAGACGACCGTCAATGGTACCAGAACCTGCTACAACACCATCGCCTAAGAATTGCTTCTTCTCCATGCCAAAGTTATGACAGCGATGCTCCTTGAACATGTCATACTCCTCGAACGAACCTTCGTCGAGCAGCATCTCAACACGCTCGCGAGCTGTATATTTTCCACGCTCGTGCTGCTTCTGGATAGCTTTCTCACCACCACCGAGACGAGCCTGTTCACGCTTCTCGATGAGTTGCTTGATTTTTTCTAATTGCTTGCTCATTGCTTTTATTTCAGTTTTTCAATTCTTGAATACTTTAATCTTACTCGGGATGCTCACAGAGTTCGGTGAGAACACCAGCTGTTGACTTTGGGTGAAGGAAGGCGATGTTCAGTCCTTCAGCACCTTTGCGTGGAGCCTGGTCAATCAGACGTACACCCTTTTCACTGACTTCAGCCAATGCATTGGCTACACCGTCCTCGATGCAGAAAGCCACATGGTGAACACCCTTATTACCCTTATCAAGCCACTTCTGGATAGTGCTCTCGGGTGATGTCGGCTCCAACAGTTCCAACTTTACCTCTCCACATTTTAAGAAGGCGGTCTTCACCTTCTGATCCTCTACAACTTCTGTTGCATAACACTCTAAGCCCAGCACGTCGGTAAAGAACGGCAGGCTTTCCTCGATGCTCTGAACGGCAATGCCCAGATGCTCAATGTGTGAAATCTTCATATTGCTTTTATCTTTTGATAATGATGTTTAATCAATAATGACTGCAAAGTTACAAAAGATAAACGAGAATACGCCCTAATTTTGCTTTTTTTATAAAAAAAAGAGATTGTTACCACTTCCAAGGGTAACAATCTCTTGTTTTATACTTTCATTCAAATACTAAATTCTTATTGTTTTGGGGTGTTGTACCAGCCGTTGTCGGACTTGGCATTTTGCGCCCAGTTCAAGAATAGTGGATAAGCATCTTTGATGTTCACCTTCTCGGTCGGATAATCAAATTTGCAAGGTACCACGATAGCATGGGGATCTTCACCCTTTACAGAGAATCTGATTGTGTGATCGATGGTCTTGTCATAAATATAGATGTCCTTAAGGAACTCAATAATGGATGTATTGGTTCCCACCGTGAAGATTTCCGATTTATACTCATAGTCATGTTTGCCATTCGTGTTGATAAACGTGCCACTCTTCCCACCGAAAATCTCGTGGATTTCGGTATTCTCATTCAGCACCTTACCATTCAGACCGTGGAGGAACAATTCGTCGTAGGCACCACAGGCAACAAGTGTTACTTTAATCTGATCCTTATGTCCCTCAACGCGCTCAGCCCACAGAATCACGTCGTTCATGTCATAGTCGGCGATGGGACGGTCCTCAATGCAGACGGTATAGCATTCTTGTTCAATAGTGGTGATTGGATCGGTGATAGGCTCGTTAGTTCCTTGTGTGATCTCGATGATGACATCACTATACTGACAGTCGCAACCTTCCTCAAATGCCAAATATGTCTTGTTGTTGGCAGAGAACATCAGTACACGTGGATCGTCAATCTTCATCGAGTATCTCGACACGGCTTTAGAGAAGTCGCCGAACTGGTTCAGAGTCTTGTTCATACTACCAAAGCCATAACTGCAGCCATTGTTAATACCTTTGACATGCTCCAGATTATGAACATCAGATCCATTTGAGGTCTTTCTGATCATGAATCCTACTTTGTAGCCTGCAGGAATGGTATTGCTTACAGCAGTCACAGAATTAGTAGCAGCCCTCTTGATCTCTGTTTTCAGGGCCAGGCCACTCATATCGGTGCACTCCTCCATGTACCATTTGCCGATGTTCTGAGTGACATCCTTGTCTGACGATACGTAGCGGTTTGCTGCTTTGCTGGAGTTGTTTAAGTCTGTTCCGAGTCCCTGAGTGTTGCTGTTAGTACGGCGAATGCAGTTGTTCTGCACGTCAATCACCAGAGGAATTTCGTTACCAGCCAATATATCAGATGCTGAGAATGAGGTGAGATAATCCTTGGCGGTAGCCTCTTGGTGGAGCAGGAAACTCTGCAGTCCTATGTTGAAGAGGTAAGACAAACCAGTTCCCTCGTCTGTGAAGATCTGCCACAGCTGGTTCTTATAATCCGTCTCGCCCTTGTCGGCATAGAGAGTTACGCGGGCTCTTCCTTGTGGATTGTTATTCTCAAAATAGCTCAAGTAATAGTCGTTGCCCTGCCATTTCTGGCCATTGCGGAAGCGATATACCTTTCCGTCAGTCTTGTAGTTCTTCATCACCTGGGCCTTCATCATTTCAGAGAGATCGTCGCCGTAATAGGGGAGAAGATATTCACGTGATTTGAAGAAAGTACTTGTGCCATTATTTGTGATGTCACAGTTAATGGCCTCGAACTTCGGAAGATCTTTCACGAATTCCTCCTCACTGACCGTTGCAGGAATAGACTTCGGATTATAATAATAGTAGTATATCTGACATTTCTTAGCATCTGAAGAGGCCAGTTGCACCGGGGTGATTGTAATAGGTGTACCAACACTTAGGATGTGGTTGTTATAAAGACTGGCAGCTGTACTATTTCGGATAAGATCCAAATTGTCCTGCTTCAGCTCACCATACGAGTCTTTTTTCCCTGTCTTGCCACGGCCAAGTAGATTTTCGAATATAGCTTCTAATTCAGCCTTCTCGTTAGGATCGATTTCGGCAATAGTGCGATAAATACAACCCCTCTCAATCTTCCAGTTGTTACCGATATCATTTTTGTCTGTAGCTTTCCACAGACGCTCGTTTTCCCAGCCCTTGTCAGTCCAGACATTAATACCGTTGGCATCTACCCATTGCTTCATCTCTGCATCTCCTGCAGCAGCCTGATTGGCAAGTTGGGTACGGATGGCATTAAACGACAGACTGGCATTCTTCAGTTCGAGCACGATGTTCTTGGTTTCAGGAAAACTCTCTGATCCTCTTGTTCTTGCTCTGGAAGCAGAATTGCTGACGAAACTTATAGACTCCTCTCCAATGGCGAATGGCTTAACGTAGTAGACTCCTTTATCGTTTACACAAGCTGCGACCAGATGAGTAAGATCTTTCGGAGCATCGTAGCTTAACGTCACAGCCTCTCCTTTCTTGGCCTCAATCTCGCTGAGAACCTTCACATTGGGGTTGAAAAAAGGCGATTCAGTCAACACCTGAACCTTAACAATGTTGGCCAAATCGGCATCGGCCGTAATCTTAATGGTACCGCTATTGATTAGATTCCAATCCTGATTTGGATCGATAGAGCCGAAGATATTGGCTACATTAGCCTTAATATCTTCCTTGGTTACTTCATTGGGGTTCTTCTCTTTTAGAGCCTCAACGTCAATTGGCTGACTATAATTACTTAAGTCGTGTTGGCATCCAACAAAAGCCAATGTTGCTAATGACAGAATAACAAAATTTCTCATATTTGATAGAATTCTAAATTTACGATAGATTGCTATAGTTTCTTGTATAATTTTTGCAAATATACATATATAAGGTGAAACTATCGTGCATTTAGTATTCTATTTAACCTGATTTAACAAAGTTTTAGAATTCTGCAGTGATTTTGCCGTTGATTTGTCTGCCTGTGAGGTAATTTGGCACTGCCCACTGACGGTTGGTCACATCTGTTACCCAATAGTAGCTGTTCACGTTTGAGATGCCGAAAAGGTTCAGACAATCGATGCCGAGCCACAGGTTCTTCAGCACTCTGCCGTCCTTGATGGCTCTGAAGCTCATACCTATGTCAGCGCGCTTATAGGCAGGAGCCCTGAATTGTTGATTCGTCAGTCCGCGATGGGGTGCTCCAAAAGGTAGTCCGTCAGCAAATGCAAGTCTGAGCGTCATTTTCCAACGGTCTGTACCAGGGAAATAGTCAGTAAAATGCAAGTTTACGGCCCAGCGCTGGTCAGTAGGCATTGGTATCCATTGACCGTTGATCTTCTGGCGCGTGCTCATCAACGAAAAGGTGAGCCATGAATCTGAGCCAGGTACGAACTCACCATAGAGCTTCAGGTCGAGCCCTGCTGCATAGCCAGAGCATTTGTTCTGGCCCTCGTAGGTCACCTTCATGTTCTGAACGTTATAAGGAATCAGGTTCGCCAGTGCCTTGTAGTAGGCTTCTGCAGAGAACTTAAATGGTCGGTCCAACATGCGGAATCGATAGTCGAATGCACCAATTACCTGCAGTGAGCGCTGACTTTTGATTTTTTCGTTCAGTGTGGCTGTGGTCATGCCGTTGTGTGTTACTGTGTCGCGCATCTCTTTATAAAAAGGTGCTTGGTAATAGAGACCCGTTGCCAGTCGAAAGGTGCAATTGCTATTAAAGGCTGGTACAATGGCGATAGAGGCTCTAGGCGATACCAGTGTTTCATTGCTGAACGACCAGTTTGATATTCTTAAGCCATAGTTGAGCGTGAAATAATTGCTGCCCTTTGTAAAACGGTAAGTGTCTTGTATATAACCCTCTATGCGATGACTCTTCACGTCGTTTCTGGCCTGTAGTGTGTAAATCATGTCCAGTCGGTCGGCAGAGTGGGGGATGGAGTAGCCACTTGAGTCGCGCATTTCGTATTCTTTCGCTTGTTCCTTTACGTGTTCTGTCTTGTAGGTGATGCCTACTTCGAAATCGTGGTGGCGTGTCTTGTGTTTACCAATCAGTTTAAAACTAACCACATCAGCTGTCAGGTAGTTGCGAGCATGTTCCATATATGTACCCACACCCAAGCTCTCCTGTGTCTGTGTGTCATCTAGCCAATATTGGCCTTCGATGTCGTATGTCTCCTTCTCTTTTGAATGAAAGGCTGATGTTAGGAATTTTATACTAGTAGAATCTCCGAAATGCCGAGTGATACTGGCGGTACCAAAGAGAGTGCGGAAAACATCTTTCTCCTGCCCGTCGAAATACACCTTAAATGACTTTACATCAGCCAGTGTTCCAAAGCTTGTTTCGCGGTCTTCTGGTTTGAAATTGTAGTGGTTTTCCGAGATGTATCCGATGGCATCAATCGTCCAACGTCTATTAGGTTTATAACTGATATATGTTTGATAATCAAAGAAATTTGGTTTGTATTCTCCAGTTGTTTCTAGGCTGCCAAGTAAGTACCTGTTTGTCTTGTAGCGGATGCCGTGTGTCATCGAGAAATTCTTGTTGCCTACACCTAGATAGGCGCTTGCTCCGAGTAGTGAGGCTGAGAGCGTGGCTTCAAAGCCTTTTACACGTTTATAGGTGATGTCAAGTGCTGATGACATCTTGTCACCATATTTCGCTTCGAATCCACCAGTCGAAAATCCAATCTTCTCTACCATGTCGGGATTGATAATCGAGAGACCTTCCTGATTGCCGCTGCTGATGAGCAAAGGTCTGTACACTTCCACCTGATTGATATATACCGAGTTCTCATCAAACGATCCCCCTCTCACGTTATACTGACTCGAGAGTTCATTGTGCGTACTCACGCCCGCTTGTTGCTGTATGAGTTCCTCTACTGCATTACCCGTGGTCGATGGCATCTGCTTCAGGTCCTTCGTATCCAACTGCTCCGTCTGTGACGTCTGCCTGCGTCGCTCCGTCACAGTAATTTCCTGCAGTGCCTCCATAGGGTGCATCACGATCTTCACTGTCATCTTTCCCTTAGGTCTGCGGAAGACTCGTTTCCTCATGCCATAGCCCACCATCGTGAATCTCACTTCTATTGAGTCTGCCGACTGCAAGTTGAGTGAGAACTCACCCTTCAGGTTCGTCATCGTCACCTTGCCTTGTGACAGGCACGATACCGTCACCAGCTCCAAAGCATTCTCTTCCTCGTCGATCACTTTGCCTTTCAGTGTAAAGTCATCGGCCATTATCGTCGTGCTTGTCATGAGCATGACCATTAACAATGTGATATATCGGAACTTTATTAATATCATTTGGTTAAATAACGTTTCTTTTAGTCGGATATTGCCTTTTTTCCTTGGTACAAATGTAAAAAAGTTGTATTTTTGCTCAGAGAATCAAACTTTCAACCATTATGATAGATTATTTATCCCAGCATCTATGGCAAGTGTGGACGGTGATAGCCGTTCTTTGTCTGATTATGGAACTGATGGCAGGCGACCTTTTTATCATCTGTTTCTCCTTTGGAGCTGTTGCAGCCGCTATCGTTGCTGCATTGGGGCTTAATGGCTACATCCAGCTGTCATCCTTTGCTTTGTTCACCCTTGTATCGCTATTCTGGTTCCGACCAGTGGCTCGGCGCTATCTACGTAAGGGCGAGGATGAACGCGTGAGTAATGCCGATGCCCTCTTGGGACGTCAAGGCAGGGTCGTAGAGACCGTGCATGCCGATGGTTTTGGTCGCGTGCAGATTGATGGTGACATTTGGAAGGCCGTTACCCACGATACAGCCGATATCCCCAAAGGTGCCAATGTGCGTGTCATTGGTCGCGAGAGCACTATCATCACCGTTGAAATCATTAATAGTAATTTATAAAATCATGGACATTATGACTTATGTATTGATTGCCATCATCGTCTGCGTTATTATCTTCGCCAAGATGGCCCTTGTGATCATCCCGCAGTCCGAAACCAAGATTGTAGAGCGTCTGGGACGCTATTATGCAACTCTGAAGCCGGGTATCAACATCATTATCCCGTTTATCGACCGTGCCAAGTCTATCGTGGTGCTCAGTCACGGCCGTTATATGTATTCCACCACCATTGATCTCCGTGAACAGGTCTATGACTTCCCCAAGCAGAATGTGATAACGAAGGACAATGTACAGACAGAAATTAACGCACTGCTTTATTTCCAGATCGTTGATCCTTTCAAGGCTACCTATGAAATCAACAACCTGCCAAATGCTATCGAGAAGCTTACACAAACAACGTTGCGTAACATCATTGGTGAGCTTGAACTTGACGAGACGTTGACGTCGCGCGACACCATTAATAAGAAACTGTCCGCTGTGCTCGACGATGCCACTGACAAATGGGGCGTCAAGGTAAACCGTGTTGAACTACAAGACATTACGCCTCCAGATTCTGTACTCACAGCGATGGAGAAACAGATGCAGGCAGAGCGTAATAAGCGTGCGCAGATCCTCACTTCCGAGGGACAGAAAGCAGCCGAGATTCTTGCCTCAGAGGGCGAGAAAACCGCTATCGTCAACAAAGCAGAGGCAGCCAAACAGCAGGCCATTCTTGAAGCTGAGGGTGAGGCACAGGCACGTATCCGCAAAGCTGAGGCTGAGGCCAAGGCCATTGAACTGATTGCCGAAGCAGTGGGCAAGTCAACAAACCCTGCTAACTATTTGCTAGCGCAGAAATACATCCAAATGATGCAAGAGCTTGCTGAGGGCGATAAGACCAAGACGGTTTATCTACCTTACGAGGCTACAAATCTCTTAGGATCTCTGGGCGGCATCCGCGATCTCTTTAAAGCCGAGTAGCATCTGCTTGAATAGAATCTGCATAAATCCGCAGATTTCGACAGAATGACGGGAAAAAAGAAAAAATAATCCGATTAAACTGCGAAATCTGCGGTTATTTTTGTATCTTTGCGCTCGATTAGAATTAGGACATATGATACATAATATTTTTAAAGGCTTAGGCATAGCACTTATTACCCCCTTTACCGATGACGGTTCGGTCGATTATGAAGCACTGAAGCGTCTGGTTCAATATCAGTTAGACAATGGAGCTGACTTTTTCTGTATTTTGGCTACAACAGGCGAGACACCGACATTGACTCCCGAAGAAAAGAGCAAGATCAAGAACCTTGTGGTCGATCTCGTACAGGCTCGTGTTCCCATCCTTATGGGGTGTGGAGGCTATAATACTGCAGCTGTCATTGAAGAACTTAGAAACGGAGACTTCAAGGGTATTGACGGCATCTTAAGTGTATGTCCCTATTACAACAAGCCTTCGCAAGAAGGCCTCTATCAGCACTTCAAGGCCATCGCGTCAGCCACCGAGCTTCCTGTGGTGCTCTATAACGTGCCGGGGCGCACTGGTGTCAACATGCAGGCTGCCACCACGGTCCGTCTGGCTCGTGACTGTCGTAATATCGTCGCCATTAAGGAGGCCAGCGGCAATCTCGAACAGGTTGATGAAATCATTAAGAACAAGCCCAACGACTTTGACGTTATTTCTGGCGATGATGCGCTTACGTTCCCGATGGTCAGCTGCGGAGCTGTCGGTGTTATCAGCGTCATCGGAAACGCCTTGCCCAAAGAGTTCTCGAAGATGATTCGCCTGCAGATGCGCGGGGAGTATGATCCTGCCCGTAAAATCCACCACCGTTTTACCGACTTGTTTTCCTTGCTTTTCGTCGATGGTAACCCTGCCGGAGTCAAAGCGATGCTCAGTGAGATGGGCTTCATTCAGAACAAGCTGCGCCTACCGTTGGTACCCATGCGTATCAAAAATATGCAACGTATGTCGGATATCCTTAAAGAATTGAAAATCTAATGGACTCGAAAGTTATTCATGAGATATCGCCCTTGATGGGAAAAGATGTACTCTATATAGCTGACCGTCGAAAAAAGGAGTTTACCTATCCCATCCACAATCATGAGGTCTATGAGCTCAACTTCGTTGAGCGCGCTCCAGGTGTGCGCCGTATTGTAGGCGACTCCAACGAGGTGATTGGTGAGTATGATTTGGTGCTTATCACCAGTCCAGACCTTGAGCATGTGTGGGAGCAGAACACTTGCACAAGTGAGGATATTCGTGAGGTGACCGTCCATTTCGATATAGACTTTGAGAGTAGCATATTTGCGCGCAATCCTTTCAACTCTATGAAGAAGATGATGCTCGAAGCTCAGAAAGGTCTGGCCTTTCCGATGGAAGCCATCATCCGTGTCTATCAAATGCTCGACACCCTTAGCAGTATCAAGGATGGTTATTACGCCTTCATCCAATTCATGACCATCCTCTACGAACTCTCCAAGTATGAGGGGCGCCCGCTTGCGTCGAGCAGCTATGCGAAGGTCGAGATTTCCAGTGATAGCCGTCGTGTGCAAAAGGTGCGTAGTTTCATAGATCAGAACTATCGTGACGAAATCCGTCTGCCTCAGGTGGCAGAGATCGCAGGTATGAGCCCTTCTGCCTTCAGTCGTTTCTTCAAACTTCATACTGGCCGTAACCTCAGCGACTACGTCATCGATTTGCGCCTAGGTTATGCCAGTCGTCTGCTTGTCGATAGCTCACGCTCAGTGGCCGAGATCGGTTATACCTGTGGTTTCAATAACCTCAGCAATTTTAATCGCATTTTCAAGAAACGCAAAGGCTGCAGTCCTACTGAGTTTCGCGAAAATTATCATAAGACACGCGTTATTGTTTAGTTCCTTTCCTCGCGTACATTATATAATTTAGTATCAAAACAAAAATTTTTCAAAAAAAGTGGTGAAAAGATTTGGTCAATTCAAAAAAAGTCCGTACCTTTGCACCCGCAAATAAGGAACAAGGTTCCGTAGCTCAACTGAATAGAGCATCTGACTACGGATCAGAAGGTTGTGGGTTTGAATCCCGCCGGAATCACAAAGAATGGTTGGCAAGTGATTATTAATCACTTGCCAATTTATTTTTTTTATCTACAAAATAGAAGATTGGCAGGTTGATTTTATGTCCTCGGCTCTATATGCCGGTTAGTGAGGCAGAATTTATTGGTAGGTGTAGGAAAACTTTTTCCTACGTGCACTAAGAAAAACTACTACGCGTGGCAGAAAAAAGCGGCCATACTCATAAAAAAATGGTCATGATTGGTCGTTATTCGCAGTATTTTTGTAAATTTGCATCATGGAACAGATAATGACAGCTAGCGAATTAATCGCTTATATGGAATCGCTGCGCAACGAATCGCAACGCGAAGTGTTAATGGGCTTCTTTAAAACAGGTCCAGGAGAGTATGGTGAAGGAGACGAGTTCCTAGGGCTCAAGGTACCCCAAACGCGTGAGATTGTCAAGGCTATAGCCAAGGATTATCCCGTTTCCGAGGTGGCATCTCTACTCAAAAGCCGCTGGCACGAGGTGCGCCTTTGTGGGCTGCTAATCCTCGTAGAGAAGTTTGAAAAGGTGGCTACAGAGCGATATGCCAACAATATCAAAGCCTCTTTCATGCGTGATTCTATTGTCATGATCTATGTGTCGCATGCTAAGTATGTTAACAATTGGGACCTCGTCGATCTTTCCGCACCCAAGATTCTTGGTCAATGGCTCCTCTTACCCTCCAATGCTGGCGGTCGTAAGGCTAAGCAACGCATGCTCGACAACTTTGCCAAGAGCTCAGACTTGTGGAAGCAGCGCATCAGCATGGTATGCACGCTGACACCCATCCGTAAGGGTGATCCCTCTTGGTGCCTGCGCTATGCAGAAATGCACCTTAGCCATCCACACGACCTCATGCAGAAGGCTGTTGGCTGGATGCTCCGCGAGATGGGTAAACACGTCAGCATCGATCTCCTTCGCGATTTCTTGCGCCAACACGCTCATGAGATGTCCCGTACTACGCTTCGCTATGCCATCGAGAAGATGTCTGATGCCGAGCGCAAGGAGTGGATGAACTATTAGTAAAATTGTATTACTTAACGTTTAAGTAGAGACTGTTTTGTGTGTTCTCGCACACAAATACTTTTTCATAAAAATATAACGGGAACGTGCATCCCTGCAGGCTCCCGCGTGACAATGGTTAATTAAATTTAGTTTTCTATCGGGTGCAAAATTAACACTTATTTTTCAAACGTGCAAGGATTTTTCAAAAAAAATGAATCCCCGGTGCAATTTTGCATCGGGGATTAGTATGTTTGCTCTCATAAAAATTAGCGGGCAGAAACGTACTTGTGGAGTGTGGTGCGTACAGCTCCTGGTCCTGCGAAGAGCTCGTGAACCATGCCCTCAATCTGCTCACCCAAGCCCGCCTCATAGAGGTCGAGGCCGAAGACATCCTTGCGACAGTAGAGCCGGTGAAGCGGACTCCAGTCCTGATCAGCCTTGCCAATCTCAAGCGGGGCGACGATGGCTTGTAGCTCAGTTAGCATGGGATCTGGTGAGGGCTCGAATGCCGTGAGATCATCCTTTAGTCCCTTCAAATAACGGGCATAGCCTGCCAGCGTGAGGGGGATGAGCACGAGGTTCTGCATATCGAGGCCGCGAGCCACGTATTTCTTGATGGTCTCACCGAAGCGGATGGGGAGCTTCTGGGAGGTGTCCATGGCGATACGCTGGGGAGCGTCTGGCATGAAGGGGTTCGGCAGACGACGGTTGATGACAGCACCGATGAACTCGTAGGGGTTGAGCACACCTGGGTCGGTGACCACAGGCATGGCCTCCATATAGCCAATCTTCTGGATAAAGGAACGCAGGTCTTCGTCGGCCATCTCGGCGGAGATGAGGGTGTAGCCAAGCATGCAGCCGTAGATAGACATCGCGGTGTGTAGAGGGTTCAAGCAGGTAGTGACCTTCATAGTCTCTACCTTATCAACCGTCTCGCGCGTAGTGTAGAGTGCTCCTCCCAGATTGAGTGGAGGACGACCATTGGTGTAGTGATCCTCTATGACGAGGTACTGCACTTCCTCTGCATTGACGAAGGGAGCGGTGAAGGTGTGTTTCTCGGTCTCTATATAGTTGTTGTCCTCGAAACCATCCTTGGCAAGCAACTCCTTGACTTTCTCATGGGGACGCGGGGTAATCTTATCAATCATCGACCAGGGGAAAGTAATCTTGGTCTCGTCCTTCAGATATGAGAGGAATGCCTCTGGCACCAGCCCGTCTTTTACCCAGCGCTCGGCATAGGCGAAGATTCCAGCCTTGACCTTATCGCCATTGTGGGAACAATTGTCCATCGATTGCACAGTGAGGGGCATCTGTCCTGCTTGCCAACGTTCATAGAGCAATGCACAGACTTTTCCCATGGCGAAAAGAGGTATCATACCGCGTGCGAGGTCTGCCTCGTTGAAACTGTAGCCTTTCTCAGTGATTGTGAATGAGATCATCTGCAAGCTCGGGTTACGGAAAATCTCGACGAGGCGCTGCCAGTCGGGATATTGTGGATCGGCCTTAAGGGCCTCAGTGACGCTAGCGATGACCTTCTTCTCGATGGTGCCTGTGGACTGAAGGCTGACGAGCAGAGAAAGATTGTTATAGGGGGCGTAGGCCTTGTCGATGACTTCGAAGTCGAAGGTTTCGGCTACGATGACGCCACGATCGTACTTGCCTGTGTTCAAGGCATCGTTGAGGATGGCTGCTGGGAAGGCACGGAAGATGTTACCTCCACCGAAGTGTACCCATGTGGGCTCCTTGGCCGTCTTCTCGCGCACAGCCTTGATATCGAACTTGGGGAGCTGGTAGCCCTTGGCTTCCCACTCAGTGGCATTATAATTACCGCTAAATATATCATTCAGTTTCATACTCTTTTTATTTAATCAAAGAATCCTGGTTGTTTATAGTCTATTCTTAATTCACGATCGACGGTGGCGAGGATGCCCTGCACCTGTCCAAGGGCAAACATTCGGCCCAGAAGGGTGTATCCTGCGTTATGGCCGTGATTGGTCTCGTCCATGATACCGCCTTCCTTGTCGGTGAAGGTCATTCCATGATCGACGCGCATGGGTAGCTGCGGATTCTCCTGCTCGAAGATACGGCAGAGCTCGATGAGGTCGGCACGTCCGCCCAGATGGGAGGCTTCGGTGAAGTCGCCATTGGGGAAGATGTGGCAGGAGCGAAGGTGTACGAAATGGGTACGTGGAGCAAACTTGCGAGCCATCTCCACGACATTGTTGTAGGCACCTGCGGAGAGACTGCCTGCGCAGAAGGTGAGACCATTGTGCTTGTTGGGTACGGCATCGAGGAACCACTGGATATCCTCTTCTGTGCGCACGATGCGTGGCAGGCCGAGAATCTCGATGGGGGGATCGTCTGGATGGACACACATATTCATGTCGCACTCCTCGCAGACGGGCATGATAGCCTCGAGGAAGTATTTCATGTTCTCGCGCAGTTGCTTTTTGTCGATGCCTTTATAAAGATCGAGGAACTCGCGGAACTTCTGAACGGGAGCTTCGTCGTTCTCGCTGAAATTTCCTGACACAAAGCCTTGTGTCTTAATGACGATATTCTCGACGAGTTTATGATCCTTCTCAGGGGTCATGTTCTTAGCGAGTTCGTCGCATTCTGCTAATACGTTGCGCCCCTCGCCTATGCCAGCGGGGAACTGGAACTGCGCCCACTCCTCGCGTGCGCCCTCGCGCTTCAGGATGTATATGTCGAAATATGCAAACTCGGCATAGTTGAAGTAGAGGTTGGTAGAACCATTGGGGTTCGTGTGCAGCAGATCGGTACGGGCCCAGTCAAGCACAGGCATGAAATTGTAGCAGATGCAATGGATGCCCTCTGCTGAGAGATTGCGCAGCGACTGCTTATAGACCTCGATCTGCAGGTCGCGGTCGGGTCCGCCGTATTTGATAGTCTCCACGACGGGGAGGCTCTCTACGACGCTCCAGCGCATGCCGTAACTCTCGATGTACTCACGCAGGTCGCGGATCTTCTCGCGGGTCCAGACCTCTCCGAGTGGCACGTCGTGCAGTGCAGTGACGATGCCCTCAACTCCGATTTGTCTTAGTTGGGCAAGAGTGATCTTGTCTTTCTTACCAAACCATCTCCATGTTCTTTCCATATAATATTTCTTTGATGAATAGTTTGTATGTGCAAAAGTAGTTCTTTTTTGTTAGATGAGTTTATCTTTTTCTCTCAAAAATTTGCCGATTTGCATTTTTGTTCCAATTTCCCATGATTAATGAGCGGAAATCCACTTCTCGGCGTAGTGTTCTTGCCTTGCTATCACTCATCGTTGGTGCACTCTCCCGACCATAACGGTCGGTAGCGGTGACAGCGTAATAGAGTTGTCGGCCCCTGTGGGGAACTGTGAGCGAGGTGGTACGCAAGCGGGTAGCAATGATATTGTTGGGATTGCTGGTATCAACAGGCCACGTCTCAGAAGCGTAGACCTGATAGGCGAGATAGTCACCATCAGAGTTATCGCGAGCTTGTCTCCATGAGAGAATATCGGATGACTTATTGCGGCGCACATCGACGGCTGTGACACGCGTGGGTGGCTGTTGTCCTGTCTGTAACATGGGCGGAACAAGTGCTGGCGCACGGTTAAAGTCTTTCGTGAAGTCATATATACCCTTAACGTTGTCTGTCAAGAATTTACTACGGAAGAAAGTGATTCCCATATTAAGGGTGCGTAGCACGTTCATTTCGCGGGTGATAACGTCAAGGCTCCAATTACGTTCTTGTGGGTGAAGCATATAAACAGCGAGTCCACCTGCTACTTGTCTGCCATAGCAGTGTTCCTTCCAATCGACGGCAAAGGGATAGAAGTTGTTGCCTTGGAAATACATCATAGGGAAAAGAATGTCCATCAGCCCATCGTGCAGCCAGCCTTGTGCATCCTGGCACACGGCGGTGTTAGCATTCCAACCGCCACTGTGAAAACGGGAGATGTCGTCGTACTTACCTATAGGTGAGCACGACAGTTTAACCCATGGTTTTTCGCTCTTTACGGCATGATGAATTTTCCGGACGATATCAGTGATGTTGCGGCGCCCCTGTTCGCGGCTGACCTTCAGTTTCCAGGTCTCTGGGTAACGGATATAGTCGAGGTGGATGCCGTCGATGTCGTAGCGGCGC
>OMXO01000070.1 GCA_900315035.1 uncultured Prevotella sp. | reverse complement strand
GCCTTTACTGCCGTATTCGTATTCACCTCCAACAGCACGGCATACTCACGGACTGACGGAATACGGTCATCGTCCTGATACTTGCCAGAGAGGATTTCGTCACAGAGGCGATCCGCCATCTGGATATAGATGGGTTTATCGTTTGAAAATGTCATAGTTCGTCCACTTATTAGTAATTAATTCGAAATGCTTGAAGATATGGAATGATGCCCAGTAGTTGAAGACGGCAAGTGCAGGCAACAGGACTGCGAGCACATAGGCCACAGGACTGCGAGCACATAGGCCAAGGCACCCACTTCCGATTCGTAATGAACTCCGTCTTTCCACACGTCACCCCAGAACAAGAATAGGCCAAAGTGATGAATCGTCCACGACAGCAGAATGGAACAGAGGATGATGATCAGAGAAGCGACGACAAAGGCATATTTGCGCAACAGTGTGCCACATATTGTCATCAGAGAAAGATTCCACACGGCAATGACAAATATCACAAAAACATTCATCGCATTAAAACCATGTACGACGATAGGAATCAGGATCCAAAACATTCGGTGTCAGATTCTCTATCAGCTTGGGAAGTGCCGACGACCACCCATGATAGGTCTCTACGGGGTCGCCAATGACAGAAACCTGATATTCAGTAGAAAACGAATGGATCTTAATCCAAAACCAAGCCATACGCAAGCAGTCGCCCAGCACAAATGCCAAGAACACACAAGCCACACAGATGACGGAGGTATAGACCAGCAGCGAGAGAAACTTCTCAAGATTCGTGGAAGGCATCATCAAGAATGCCTGACGCTTGCGCTTCTCATTCACACTCGACACGATGGTACTAGCCATGATAAGTGAAACCAGTATAAAGAGTGCAGATCCCATCGTTCCGTATAGATAGACCATCTGATAAGCAGAAAGATTCCTGATCTCCGCCGTCATCAGTTCGCCCACAAACACAGCCACGACAGAGCCTATGGTCCACATCAGCAAGGTACGGAGATTGACTGCCATCACCCAACGGAGCGTCTTTCCAAATCTATTGAAACTAAACGAATTCATATTTTTACACATTTACATATTTACCTATCACCTGCTGACGGCAGAAGAACTTGTAAGACAACCAGAAATTAAACGCAATCAAGACCACATAAAGCACATCACACAGACGAAGCAGATTGACGGCCGTAACACTGCTCAAGCTTCTCGAGATTTCATCATTCGGCCACAAAGCGGTCAGGATAATACCTAAGACAATCAGCGTCACACTCGTCAAGATCCAACTGTATTTGTGCGAGCGGAAGAAAGTAGCACCAACGGCATAGCACGAGTGAAGCCATACGAAAGTGAGTATGATGCAAGCAATCAGGGATCGGGGCACGACATTGGAAGGCGGGAAGACAATGTTAAAATCGAGACTCATCATATACTGGATTACCAACATACGACCCTCATGTTCCGACAGCCAATTCACCAGATACTGCAACAAGTCGGCTATCACAAACGAACCTACAAAGCAGGGCAGCAACAGAACCCAATAACTATAGCGCATCAGGTATTTCTCCAGATTCGAGGCTGGCAGCACCAGAAGCCGCTGGTCGTCATGCTTGCCCCTCATACTGTTGAACATCATCGTGGGGCCCAGCACAAGGATGGCGATGATTGTACACATCACCATAGACGCACAAGCCTGATAAGACTGTAACGATGCCGACTGGTTATTAAACTTCGCCACACAGGTGAAGAACAGGAACACCAACGTAAACACCACCAGCCAACTCAGCGTGTTCTTCACGAACCAGCGGCGATCCATCGTCAGCGACCAGCGCACCAATTTCCGAAACCTACTAACATTAAATTGTATCATAGTCAGTCCTCCTCTCTTTGTTAGATCTTGCCTTGTGTCACAGCATTAAAGAGCAGTTCGAGATTAACCTGAGTCTCAGCGCTGTCGGCCTTGCGAGGAGCGATGACGGCATTACCCTGCAGTGAAGGCTCGGCATAGAGTGCATCGTCCATCTCGGCTGGTGTGCGATACTCAAACACGTACTTGTCTGTGATCTCAGCCACCGGCGCATCGAGCAATAGTTTCTGCTGCGAGAGAATCAGGATGTGGTCGAGCAGCGACTCTACATCGTGTACCTGATGGGTGGAGATAATCAGCGTGCGATCTTCCGTCATATACTGGGCCACCACCTTGCGGAACTGTGATTTCGATGGAATATCGAGACCGTTGGTGGGTTCGTCCATCAGGAGCAGTTTCGTACCTGCTGCAAGGGCAAACGACATAAACACCTTCTTCTTCTGTCCCATCGAGAGGGCATTGAGCTTCAGATCTGTCGTGAGCTCAAAGTCCTTCAGACAGTTCTCGAGCACCTCGCGAGAGAAACGCGGATAGAACGGCTCGTTGATCTTCACATACTGCTCAAGCGACATTGTCGGCAGGTCGAACTCCTCTGGCACGATGAAGATCTCGCTCAACGTCTCAGGACAGCGAAGTCTGGTCTCGATGCCATCGAACATCACATGCCCCTTCTTGGGTCTCAGCAAGCCGCTGATGAGATACAGCAGTGTGCTCTTACCCGTACCGTTCTTACCCAGCAGACCGTAGATATTATTCTGTTCCAGCGTCAGACTGAAATCATCGAATACCAGGTTCTTCTGACCTGCATACTTAAAACTGATGTTGTTTACCTCTATCATAATTCTTATTTTTTGTTGATTCAACCTCTGTATTAGTGTACCACTTTAATAGTACACCGCAAAAGTACGACAAAAACCGATTCCCTCCAAACAATTTGGAAGAAATCTTCTGTTTGTTAACACTCTTTAAGGAAACGCCTTCGCGCGAACCTAGTTATAAATCAGCGCGTATCAGCGCCCCACATCATCTTTTCACGAAGGGCATCAAAATAGCGGTGGTCAGGACGCTTCACCACATGCACGTCGTAAGGTGCTCTGCGAAGCGTCAGTTTAGTACCTTCCTTACATTTTTCCGAGCGGCCGTCGATAGCAACCAGGAAATTGTGACTACGGCTTTCGACCTCGAGTTCTATGACAGAAGAATCGGAAAGGACTATCGGGCGCACATTGAGCGAATGAGGTGCAACAGCCGTCATCGAGAAGACCTTCGTACCTGGCACGATGATCGGACCTCCATTCGACAGCGAATAAGCCGTAGAACCCGTCGGTGTGGAGATGACCAATCCGTCGGCCTGATAGGTATTCAGGTACTGACCATTGACATGCGCCTTGATGGAAATCATCGAAGCAGTATCGCGTTTCAGGATAGCCACATCGTTCAGCGCACAGTTAAAACCTTCGAAAGTCTCGCCATCAGTAGAGACTTCTATCAGGGCTCGCGACTCAACGGAGAAATCCTCACGATAGAGCGCATCGAGGCAGCGCCCGATATCTTCGGCACACACATCAGCCAGGAATCCCAGACGCCCCATGTTCACACCCAGGATAGGTATCTGCTTCTCCCTCACCCTACTGGCGGCCTTGAGAAAAGTTCCGTCGCCACCCATGGAGATCACGAAATCGGCATTGAAGTCGTCGCCTTCGAACACCTTCACATCGTCCAAGTCGGCATGGTGATGGTTGAGCAGGAATTCATAATATTCCTGATCCACGTACAACTCTGCCCCAAAGACAGAGAGCATGGTCAGCACTTGCTGAATCGCTGCCGACTTCTTTTCCTGATAGACATTGCCAAACATGGCAAATTTCAACTTACGACGCTCCATCATTATAACTTTTGGGTGCAAAGATAGTAAAAAAAGTAATAATTTACTTTCTTACCTTTAAAAAAATATGTATCTTTGCATTCAGAAATCCTAAAATCAAGACGAATATGGCAAAAGTTTATGTATTTCTGGCTAACGGCTTCGAAGACGTCGAGGCTCTGATTCCCGTCGATGTACTACGCCGCGGAGGTGTAGATGTCGTAACAGTGAGTACCACAGACAGTGAGACAGTTGAGTCGGCTCATGGCGTAGGCATCCGTGCCGACGTAATGTTTGACGACTGCGATTTCGCTGATGCCGATCTACTGATGTTGCCAGGTGGTATGCCCGGTGCCAGCAACCTATATGCCCACGAGGGTGTCTGCCAGGCACTCCAGGCACAGTTTGAGGCCGGCAAGAAGATCAGCGCCATCTGTGCAGCACCTGCGGTCGTACTGGCACAACTGGGTATTCTCGATGGTAAGCAGGCCACCTGTTATCCCGGTTTCGAGCAGATGTTCACCACCGCCGACTATACGGGAGAACTCGTCACCGTCGATGGCCAGATTACGACGGCCGAAGGCCCAGCCGCAGCGTTCCCCTATGCTTACGAACTGCTGTCTCAACTCGTTGACGAGCAGACCTCCGACCAGATTGCCGAGGGTATGCGTTTCAAACACCTGATGGGCTGCTGATGGACTACATCATCATCGTGGCAGGCGGAAAAGGCCTGCGGATGGGAAGCGACATTCCCAAGCAGTTCCTGCCCATTGGCGGGAAGCCTGTGCTGATGCGCACACTGGAGCGTTTCAGGAGTTATGATGCCAACCTGCAGATCATCCTCGTGTTGCCAGAGGCCCAACAAGACTATTGGCGCGAGCTCTGTGAGCAGTACCATTTCGATGTAGAGTATCTGCTCGCCAACGGCGGACAGACACGTTTCCACTCCGTACTGAACGGTCTGGCGCTGGTTCCCGACGATGCCGAAGGGGTTGTCGGGGTTCACGACGGTGTTCGCCCCTTCCCCAGTATCGAGGTGATACGCAACTGCTATGCGACAGCAAGAGTAAAAAAAGCCGTCATCCCCGTGATACCTGTTGTCGAGACCGTGAGGCATCTGGAGGGCGACAAGTCTGCAACGGTACCTCGCAACGACTATCGGCTGGTGCAGACGCCACAGACCTTCGATATCCAATTGCTCAAGGCTGCCAATCGGCAGCCTTATAACGAAGGATTTACCGACGATGCCTCTGTGGTGGAGAGTTACGGTTACGAGATCACCCTTGTAGAAGGCAACCGTGAGAACATCAAGATAACAACCCCCTACGACCTGAAAATCGCAGAGGTACTGCTATAGACAGTGGACATACTCAGTCAAGACATACAATACCTGCCCGGTGTAGGTCCTAACAGGAAAAAGATACTGGGCGACGAACTCGGCATCCACACCTATGGCGACCTGCTCGAGTATTATCCTTATAAGTATGTTGACCGCTCAAAGGTCTATACCATCCACGAACTGACCGGCGATATGCCTTTCGTGCAGATCGTTGGTCATATCCTCAGTTTCGAGACGTTCGAGATGGGACCGCGCAAGGAGCGCGTAGTAGCCCATTTCACCGATGGCACAGGCATCGCAGACCTCGTATGGTTCCAAGGTGGTAAATATGCCAAACAGAACTACAAGGTCGGAACCAAATACGTGGTGTTTGGCAAGCCTACCGTCTTCAACAACCGCATCAACATCACCCATCCTGACATAGACAGGGCAGAGGAACTCGAACTTTCTGCCATGGGACTGCAGCCTTACTACTCCACAACGGAGAAGATGAAGAAGCGCGGGCTCTCCTCCAGGAACATTGAGAAACTGACGAGGAGCATGATCGAGAAACTGCCTCCGTTGCCTGAGACCATCCCCGACTTCATCACAGTCCCGCACCACCTGATGGGCCGCGACGAAGCACTGCGCACCATCCATTATCCGCAGAACGCCAAGGAACTGGAACGCGCCAGGGTAAGACTGAAATTCGAGGAACTGTTCTTCGTACAACTGAATATTGTAAGGTATGCCAGCGACCACCGTCGCAAGTATCGGGGATACGTATTCTCACAGGTAGGAGCAGTTTTCAACAACTTCTACCACAACTATCTGCCTTTCCCGCTGACAGAGGCCCAGAAACGGGTTATCCGTGAGATTCGCAAAGACACGGGCTCAGGCCGGCAGATGAACCGTCTGCTACAGGGAGACGTAGGCTCGGGAAAGACGCTCGTGGCCCTGATGTCGATGCTGATTGCTATCGACAACGGCTATCAGGCCTGCATCATGGCACCCACGGAAATACTCGCTGAGCAACACCTGCAGACCATCATGGGTTTCCTGAAAGACATGGATATCCGGGTAGCCCTGCTGACGGGTATTGTCAAAGGCAAGCGCCGGCAAGAGGTGCTTGAAGGGCTGCTCGACGGCACCATCCACATTCTCGTGGGCACCCATGCCGTCATCGAGGACACCGTACAGTTTGCCAATCTCGGCCTCGTGGTCGTCGATGAGCAGCACCGTTTCGGTGTGGCCCAGCGCGCCAAACTCTGGACCAAGAATGTCAATCCGCCGCATGTGCTGGTGATGACAGCCACCCCTATCCCCCGCACACTGGCCATGACCCTCTACGGCGACCTCGACGTGAGCGTCATCGACGAACTGCCTCCAGGCCGTAAACCCGTCAGGACCACACACATTTTCGACACCCGTATGACCACACTCTACGACGGCATCCGGCAGCAGATACGCCAAGGACGCCAGGTGTATATCGTCTTCCCCCTCATCGAAGAGAGCGAGAAGAGCGACCTGAAAAATCTGGAAGACGGCTATGAGGTGATGAGACAGGCCTTCCCTGAGTTCCGGCTGAGCAAGGTTCACGGCAGGATGAAACCCAGTGAAAAAGAAGAGGAGATGCAACGGTTCGTGAATGGCGAGACACAGATTCTCGTGGCGACAACCGTCATCGAGGTGGGTGTGAATGTGCCCAATGCCTCCGTGATGGTGATTCTCGACGCCCAGCGTTTCGGGCTCTCACAACTTCACCAGCTCAGAGGGCGCGTCGGCAGAGGTGCCGACCAGAGTTTCTGTATTCTCGTCACACCTTATAAACTCAGTGAGGAGACCCGCAAGCGTATCGACATCATGTGCGATACCAACGACGGTTTCCGTATCGCAGAGGCAGACTTGAAGTTGCGCGGTCCTGGCGATCTGGAAGGCACGCAACAAAGTGGAATGGCCTTCGACTTGAAAATTGCAGACATCGCCCGTGACGGCCAACTTGTACAGATGGCACGCGACGAGGCCCAGAAGATTATTGAGGAGGATCCCGACTGCAATTCCCCACGTTATCAACTCTTGTGGAACAGGCTGCGACAACTAAGGTCTACAAATGTTAATTGGGCCGCAATTTCATAAACCCAAGTGTTAAAAGTACACAAATTTGTGTTAACGTAAACAGCAAATTGCATATTTTCGGAATAATTTCAATACCTTTGCAACGAATTTTTACTTTAACGGACAAACCCCAACCAAATGATGATAAAATATAGAAATCTTTTCAAAACAGCATTCTTCGTTTTTGCAGCACTCACCGCCAGTTCCGCATCAGCGCAAGATCTTCTGGCTCGTCAGGCTCCCGTTGACCGCAAAATGAAGGCTGTTGACTCCATAGTACTCAATAGACTTATTGAACAGGAAATGTTCGAGAATCCCGCAGGCGACATCTATGATGAGTGGGACAACGAACTGACCCACTATAGCGGCAGTCCACTGCCCGACGAGACAACCGTCGATCTGCGTGGCTTCTGCATGCCTACCACCAGCCGCGTGGTAACCTCTAACTTCGGTGCCCGCTGGGGACGTCAGCACAAAGGTATCGACGTCAAGGTATATATCGGTGATACCATCCGCGCTGCTTTCAGCGGTAAGGTGCGTATCGTGAAATACGAACCAAGAGGCTACGGCAAATACGTGGTTATCCGCCACTACAATGGTCTGGAGACTTACTACGGACATATGTCGAAGCAGTTGGTTACCGAGAATGAGGAAGTCAAGGCCGGCGATCCTATCGGTCTGGGCGGTAACACGGGTCGCAGTACCGGTTCTCACCTTCATTTCGAGACCCGTCTGTGTGGTGTAGCCCTGAACCCCGCGCTGATGTTCGACTTCCGCAATCAGGACGTTACCAGCGACTTCTATACTTTCCGTCGCAGCAGATACGCATCAGAGTCGGCTATGGCCAACCGCCTGCGCGGTGCTAACTCCAGCAGCAGAGGTAACGGTCGTTTCGAAGGTGATTCCGATGACGATTCTGAGTTGGCTATCGCAGCACCTTCTGTATCATTCGCTCCTGAGACCCACTTCCATAAGGTGAAGAAAGGCGAGACGCTTCAGGCCGTTGCCCGCAAATGTCACACGACAGTCGAGGCTCTCTGCAAGCTGAACCGCATCGGCAAGAACATACGCCTGATGCCAGGACAGATTCTGAAATATAACTAATTACATATACGAACTGAAATCCCGCTATCATGGATAGCGGGATTTTTTAAACTATAAATCTTATGTTCGACAAAGAAAGAGGGCTTTACATCGCCCATTGCGCAAACGGTGCACTCAGCATTACAGGTAAGATGGCAAACCGGCATGGTCTTATCGCCGGTGCCACAGGTACAGGAAAGACTGTCACCCTTCAGGTGATGGCCGAGACATTCTGCCAGGCAGGGGTGCCCTGTTTCATGGCAGACATGAAAGGCGACCTCAGTGGTATCTCGCAGGTTGGAAAGATGAGTGGCTTCATCGAGAAGCGCCTGCCCGAATTCGAGATAGAGAACCCGCAGTTCCAGGCTTGTCCCGTGCGATTCTATGATGTCTTTGGCGAACAGGGTCACCCCATGCGTGCCACCATCTCGCAGATGGGACCGCAACTGCTCTCCCGTCTGATGCAACTCAACGAGACACAAGACGGTGTGCTAAACATCGTGTTCCGTATCGCCGACGAACGCAGACTGCTGCTTATCGATCTCAAGGATCTCCGCTCAATGCTCGACTGGGTGTCGAAACATGCCAGAGAATATACCACGAAGTATGGCAACATCTCCGTACAGACCATTGGCGCCATCCAGCGTTCACTGTTACAGTTGGAAGCACAGGGTGCCGACAAGTTCTTCGGCGAGCCCTCATTCGACATCTACGACCTGATGCAGACCGAGGGCGGCAAGGGTGTGATGAGCGTACTGGCAGCCGACAAACTGATGATGCAGCCGAAGCTCTACTCTACCTTCCTGCTGTGGCTCCTCTCCGAACTCTACTCTACCCTGCCCGAAGTCGGCGATATGGAACTGCCGAAACTCGTATTCTTCTTCGACGAGGCCCACATGTTGTTCAACGACACCTCGAAGGCCCTGCTCGACAAGATTGAGCAGGTTATCCGCCTGATCCGCTCAAAGGGCGTGGGTATCTACTTCATTACCCAGAGTCCGACAGATATCCCCGAAAACATTCTCGGACAACTTGGTAACCGTGTGCAGCATGCCCTCCGCGCCTACACACCGAAAGATCAGAAGGCCGTGAAGACAGCTGCCGACACCTTCCGTGCCAATCCGGCATTCAAGACCGACGAGGCCATCATGAACCTCGAGACCGGTGAGGCACTTGTATCGTTCCTCGATCCGAAGGGTGCGCCCACGGTGGTAGAACGGGCGAAGATTCTCTTCCCGCTCAGTCAGATTGGTGCCGTTACCGAAGGTCAGCGCCTGGATATCATCAAGCAGAGCCGCATCTTCGGCAAATATGATACGCCCATCGACCGCGAGAGTGCTTTTGAGGTGCTGATGGCAGAGGCCGAGCAGCAGATGGCAGAACAAGAAGAAGAGAACGCAGCGAAGGCCGAGGAGAAAGAAGCCGCCAGCGGCAAGAAGAAATCTGGCATCATGGGCAAGGTGATGAAGGCTATCCTGACTGCTGTCACCTCCACATTCGCCACCATTCTCGGTACGTATATCAGCGACAAAGTAACGGGCAAGAAGACCAAGTCGAGGACTTCAGCCACTGGCCGTGTTGTCAAGAATGCCACCAGTGCCGCCACACGTTCCGTCACCCGCGAACTGACGCGCGATATCCTGGGCAACCTCGTGAAGTAAATCAAACGTTTTCACATATCGTATAAATATACCGCTGTCGATCGACAGTGGTATATTTGTATTTTTGCGTATCAACAACAGTTTTCATGTCGTTGCTGATGCCTGTGCCAATCAGTTTCATGGTGGACTCCTTCATCGTCCACAGACGGATAAAGAAGGCTGCAGGAGCTTCTGCCGACTTGATTTGAGCAATCTCCTCATCGTTCATCGTATAGTTCACGAGTGACTCCTTATATTCACGAATACTCTCCACGTCGATGCCAACAGGCTTATCGCTAACCACGCAGGCCACAGCCTCCTTACAGTGGCTGAGGTTGAAAAAGATGTCCGGATGGCCTACTATCGATGGCTTTCCATGCTCATTATAGTCAAAGACAGGATTCTCTGTGATGCCATAGCCTTCACGAAGCGCTTGTTTCAGCAACTGATATGCCAAGACACAAAGCCGTTGTCCCTGTTCGTACTTGAACTTAAGCGCCTGTTCGCGACGCTGCTCCGAAATCTCTTTCAGTGCCGACTCAAGGTCAAAGTCCCATATAGCTTCGCTTACCAATACCTGCATTTCTAATTTTTACATTTTTACATTATTCCAACCCTACTTCCGGCATGGGGATTTTGCGGTTGGCATTCTCTTTCGCACCCAGATCGATGAGTTCACGACCTTTCTGAACGACACTCTGACGACCCGTAATAAGCTTATTATTCGTATTGTCGTAAGCCTTCTGCACAGCCTCGATCTTCGTGCCCAGGTCATTATATCGCTGCACGAAATCACCCAACCGATCCAACAATTGTTCTGCCAGTCCGAACACCTTCTCCTGATTCTCAGCCTGCTGGTTCTGCACCCAGGCAATATGGATCATGTGGAGGATGCCAAGCAGGTTCTGTTCGCCCGTGACGAAGACCTTTTTCTCAAAGGCCTCTCGCCACAGCGTAGGATCGTTGGCGAGGGCTAATTGGAGCGACGACTCAAAGGGCACGAACATGATGACGAAATCTACCGTCTCACGTCCGTTCTTGACGTATTTCGAATAATCCTTGCGAGCCAGTTCATTCACATGACTGCGAACACTCTTGATATGGTCCTGCAGATAGCGTTCCTTATCCTCTGGTGTTTCTGCATTCACATATTTTTCGTAAGCCACAAGCGACACTTTCGAGTCGATAATCGCATCCTGCCCCTGCGGATAGTGCAGAATCACGTCGGGCTGCATCTCCTTACCCGTCTCGTCATTCTTCAGCGGGCGCCCCATTTCGTCGCGCAGACGGGCCTGCACCTCATAGTGAGTACCTTCCGTGAGCCCCTGACTGGCCAACAGGTCGCCAAGAATAATCTCGCCCATATTGCCGCTCACCTTGTTATCGCGCCGCAATACGTTCGTCAGGCTCTCCGCCTTCTCACCCAGCTGTTGCGTCTGTTGCATCATCTGCAACATCTGTTCGCGGAAAGAGGCCGAGTGGGCTGCACTCTCTTTCTGATTCTCACTGATAGCCTTCTGCATGTTGGCGATAGCATCCTTCAGCGGTTGGGTAATGCCTGTCATCGTCTCCGTGTTCGACTCTTTCAGTTTCGAAGCACTGGCCTCCATCAGCTGCTGGGCCATATTCTTAAACTGTTCCTCGCGATGCCTTGCCTCGTCGTCCATCTGCTGGCGCACCAGTTCCAGTTCCCGCATCTGCGACTCTGATTTGGCGTGCAACGACTTATTCTCTGCCTCAAGGTGTGTCACCCTGCTATTGGCAGCATTGAGCAGTTCCGTACGCATCTGCAACTCGATATCCTTCTTACCCACCGCCACGTTCAGGGAGTCAAGCCGTTTATCCATCAGCAGATAAATGATAACGCCACCTACTGCGATACCTATCAGTATATATAATACAATCATCATTCCTCGCTTATTTTTCTGCAAAAGTAAAAAAAATCTGCGAAAAAAGATGGCTTATAAATCTTTTTTTTGTACATTTGCAGCAGAAACCCTTTATTATCAATCACTAAAACTTAATGATTATGGATTACAAGATTATCGACATCGAAGGTGTAGGCGACGTTTATGCTGAGAAGCTGACTGCCGCAGGTATCAACAAAGTAAGTGAACTGCTCGAGAAATGTGCAGACCCCAAGGGCCGCAAGGCTTTGGCTGAAGCAACAGAGATCAGTGAGAAACTGATTCTGCGCTGGACCAACCATGCCGACCTGTTCCGCATCAACGGCGTAGGTCCTCAGTTCGCCGAGTTGTTGGAAAAGGCTGGCGTAGACACCGTCAAGGAGTTCCGGCATCGTGTAGCCGAGAACCTGCAGCCGAAGCTGGAAGAGGTCAACGCCGAATTCCACATCTGCGGTCGTGTGCCTGCTGTCACAGAAGTACAGAAGATGATCGACCAGGCTAAGGAACTGGAGCCGAAGGTAACTTACTAAACAGAAGCCCGAAATATCCCTCCCTCACTCCCTTTTTCCCTCGGAAGACCTTTATACACAGGACTGGAAGGATGGGAGGGATATTTCAGAATCATCTAATTGGCAGACCAAAAATAATCGCTCAATCCTTTTGTTCCTTCTCTGACTTCCTCCATAATTTGCAAGCATCGAGCGCGGGAGATGCGGATATTCGTACCAACGGTTATCAAGTCCTCGTCCGTAGGAAGTCCTTTGAAATTAATGGTTGTGGCATGCTCGCCAAGGGTATTGTCATTGGTCAAGTCATATTCGAACTGACAATTCGACCTATTGCCCATAGACAACGTTCCTACTTTCCGTCCATGATAGATTACGCTGACTGCTTGCACATCCTTCATCATACGCCTCGCTTTCTAGTACGGTTCTTATTGATTTCTAACAACTCCTCCATTGTGTCGTATTTCGGCTCTGACAAAAGTTGCATGATTTCCTCCGAATAGCCCAACGCCTTAGCCAGTTTGACATATGACTCCAAAGAGATGGAGTGCTTCAGTTCAAAGCGCTGAATGCTTGAAGCAGGCACACCACTCATTTCTGACAAACTCTTCGTAGAGAGTTTCTTCTCCAGGCGTCTTGCTTTCAGATTCTCAGCTAACCGCCGCATGGTTACCTGTAGAGGATAGGGATCAAAAACATACTTGTTATGCACCATATACTATGCTTAATTTGATCAAAAACCTATTTTACACATCATATATTGTGTGCAAAGTTACGTATTTTAATTTATATTACCAAACTTTTTAGGCATATTTTTAATCCGACTTTCAGTTGCGTTCTTTATTCACCTCAACATCCATCGGACAAGCGCGATTCTTGGTGTCATAATCCAGATCTTTATCGCCTCCTTGTATCTATAAGCATAGGGAATGCAATAAGAAATGTAAACCTTGGATTGACGGGTGACGTGTACTGAATAAGTTGACACTTTTAAAGTTCAAAAAGTGTATCAGTATGCGACAAGTAAGAGAAATGACAGATGAGAAAAGACTTGCATTCGTA
>OMXO01000108.1 GCA_900315035.1 uncultured Prevotella sp. | reverse complement strand
CCTGCTCCTATACAATCCTTTAAGGGGATATTGCCAAACAGACTCATCCAGATGCTCGACGGCGATGTGTTGCCAATACCCATTTCTCCGATACAAAGGATTCGACAACCCTCACTCAGACATTCGTCCACAAGGTCACTACCTACTTGTATAGCCCTGTCGAACTCTTCTTCGCTCATGGCTGGCTCATAAAGGAAGTTTCTGGTACCACGGGCTATCTTACGATCGATAATTCCAGGAACAGAAGACAAATCATAATCAACACCTACGTCAACGATACGCAACTTGAAACCATGCTGACGACAGAACATGTTGACACCGCCCCCGCCACGAGTGAAATTGATCATCTGTTGCCAGGTAACCTCACGAGGAGACACACTGACGCCCTCACGCTCGATGCCGTGATCACCACCTAATAGCAGATGACAGGGATGATTCAGGCTTGGCGACAACGTCTGTTGAATCAGACATATCTGCATGGCCAACTCTTCCAAACGTCCTAACGAACCTTTGGGCTTGTTCAGATTATTGATTTTCTCTTGTATCGCTGAATGCAGCGATTGATCGACTGGTTGTATATCAAATGACTTCATCTTCTTATCCTTTCACTTTTACAGGAATGCCACTGACCATCAGAATCACTTCGTCTGCTTTAGAGGCAATATACTGGTTCATCCACCCCTCGAGGTCAGTAAACTTCCGTTGAATGGCGTTCTCACTGACTCCACCAGACCCTATCTCGTTAGTAACAAATATATAGGTAGCATCAGCCGTCGTAAACTTGTCGAACTCTGTTTTTGCCAGTTCAAGCGACAGGTCTGTATCAGAATCATTGGCAAAAAAGAAATTTGTTAGCCAGAGCGTCACACAGTCAATAACAACCACACGCCCCGTCATATCATGACGACTCAGATGCTGCTCTTCTTCGATATTGGTCCACTGAGGCCCTCGTCGCTCCTGATGCCTACGGACACGCTCACGGAACTCGTCGTCCCAGATATGCGCTGTAGCAAGATACACAGGATTGTCTGACAAACTCAGTGCCAGTTCTTCAGCCTTCTTGCTTTTGCCCGAGCGCTGTCCGCCCGTGATAAGTATTATTCGTTTCATCATAGGTTCATATAGTTATTGGCACTCACCACAAGGTAAACTGACAGTTCTACCAGCAAGCATACCGCTCCGCAGCAGTCGCCAGTATAGCCGTGAATCTTGCGCCATATCAACAGATACAACAGATAGAACACGATGGCAGGAATAAAGATAAGCGTCTGCCAGTCGATACCCGTCATCCAAATGAAAAACACCATTGGCGGCAGACCTTGTAAAGCCAGGCTGACGCCCTGCCATCCGTTGAACTTCCGATACACTGTCTTAGCCTTTGCCTCCTCCTCGTTCCTGGCATAAGGCATCATCAGAATAAGTTGCGAAGTCAGCATCTTTGAGAAAGAATCTCCTGCCAGCACCATGACTGCAGCATAATAGGGAGGCATCGATATGAGCGTAGCCACCAATAGCAGTTCGTAAAAGATGAGACCCAGCACCCCATAGGTGCCAATATGCGAGTCTTTCATAATCTCTAAGATACGCGAACGATTGTTTCCGCCACCCCCAAATCCGTCGAAGAAATCGGCCAGTCCGTCTTCATGGAGTGCACCCGTTATCAGCAGTCTGGTAGCGATGGCGAGTAATACTGCAACAGGCATGGGCAACACCAGACTGGCGAAATAGATGACAAGGCCCATCGCACCACCCGTTATCCAGCCTGTCAGCGGCCAGTGTTCCACCACCGTCTTATAACATTCCTTTGGTGGCTGGTGCAAACGCCAGAAGGGCAGTCGTGTGAAAAAGATGAGCGAGGCCCATATACGGTCGTAGAATTTGGTCTGATCGATGTTTGTTTGCATATTATTCTTATTTGATTGCAAAAGTACAAAATAATTTCGTACTTTTGCAATCAGAAACCTATAAAAGAGAGAAAGAAGTGAGAAAACTTACATTGATAGCAGTTGCAGCAGTTCTGCTTTGCGCTTGTTCAGGGAAAAAGACATCATCTCAGGAGTCTGAAGGTCTGGCTCCTGAGGATTCCGTTACAGAAATAGCCGTTAAATATGCCACAGGTTTTAGTGTTCGCGACTCTGCCGATATCCGTTTAGTAGATGTGGGCAAGAACGACCATTTTGCACTGGTGCATTCGGATCGTGCAAGTGTTCCTGATGGATATACGAAAGTGCGTGTACCTATTAAGAATACCATCTGCATGACATCGCTGCAACTGTCGAACTTCACGATACTCGATGCCCACGACGTAGTCAAGGGACTGACGGGTACGAAAAACCTGTTCAACAAGGATATCATCGCAAGAGTGAAGGACGGACGCATCGTGAAGATTGGTATAGAGGGTAACTTCGACACAGAGATGGTGCTGGCCGCTAATCCCGATGTGATATTTATCTCGCCATTCAAGCGTGGTGGTTATGAACCCATCAAGGAGACAGGCATCACGTTGGTGCCTCACTTAGGATACAAAGAACTCGATCCTCTGGGGCAGGCTGAATGGATCAAGTTCGTAGGTATGTTTATAGGTAAGGAGCGCGAGGCCAACGAGGCGTTTGCTGGTATCGAAAAGCGATACAACGATCTCAAGGCGCGCGTCGATTCTCTTACCCAGTCATCTCCCTCCACTCATCTCCCCACCGTATTCAGCGGTGAGATGCATAGCGGCTCGTGGCATGCTGTGGGCGGAAAGAATTATCTGGCGCAGATTTTCCGTGACGCAGGAGCCCGCTATGTGATTGATGATGAGGAGACTGCAGGCGAGAATCTGGAGTTTGAGAAGATGTATGCCTTGGCCGCAGAAGCCGACTACTGGCGTATCTTAAACAGTTTCCCAGACAAGTTCTCGTATGAGGCCCTGAAAGCCTCAGAGCCTCGCAATGAACTCTTCAAGGCTTTCAAAGAGCATAAGGTCATCTACTGCAACATGAAGCAGCAGGCCTACTACGAGATATCGCCTGTTCAGCCAGATGTATTGCTGAAAGACTTCGTGGCCATCTTCCATCCGGAACTTATTGAGCCCAACTACCAGCCGACCTATTACAGTTTGTTGAAATAGCATGAGACGAACACTACTCCTCATATTGACACTTATAGCAGGTATCCTCATACTCCTGATTATCAACCTGCTCATCGGCTCTGTTAGGATTCCCACAGCAGAGGTGTGTCGTATTTTGTTAGGAGCAGAATCCAACGAGATCTGGACAAACATCGTCTTCAGTAGCCGTTTGCCTCAGGCTTTGACTGCCATTATGGCTGGAGCAGGCCTTGCTATCAGTGGTCTTCAGATGCAGACTGTTTTCCATAATCCTCTGGCTGGCCCCTCCGTACTGGGCATCAGTAATGGTTCGGCTTTAGGTGTGGCCTTCGTCGTTCTGCTTTCCGGACGAATTGGCGGGGTGGCACTCTCGCGTTTGGGCTACCTGGGCGATGCCGCCATGAGTGTAGCGGCTATCGCTGGTGCTCTGGCTGTGCTGTCACTGATTCTTTGGATCTCCCAGAAAGTAAAGGGCAATGTAACCTTGCTTATCATTGGTGTGATGATCGGCTATCTGGCCAATGCCATTATTGGTGTGATGAAATTCCTCTCCCCAGAAGAAGATGTCAAGGCTTTCGTCGTGTGGGGACTGGGCTCATTCTCAAGAGTCTCTGGTGATGAGATGGTGCTCTTCATCGTTCTGATGTGTGTGTTACTACCGTTAGCCTGTCTGTTAGTGAAAGACATGAACCTGATGCTCCTTGGCGACCGTTATGCTGCAAACCTTGGTTTGAACATCCGTCGAAGCCGCATGCTGGTGATTATTTCCAGTGGTGTACTTGTAGCAGTCGTCACAGCCTATTGCGGTCCTATCATGTTCATTGGGCTTGCCGTACCTCATCTTACAAGGGCTATCTTTCGCACTTCCGACCACAGAGTCCTGATGCCTGCAACAGCCCTTTGCGGGGCGGTTCTTGCATTGTTCTGTAACTTTATCGCCCGTATGCCTGGCTTCGAAGGCGCACTTCCTGTCAATAGTGTCACAGCCCTTGTTGGTGCTCCCGTCATTGCGGCCGTACTGTTTGGCAAGCGCAAGAATGAACTGAGCGAATAACCCCCTACAAGATTTTCATGATATCCCGTAAGGTCTCGACCGTATAGGTTGGGACTGATGAAGGTTCGATACCCCATCGATTAAAGAGAATGGTATCGAGACCTGCACGATTGGCGCCCATGATGTCTGTTTGCAGATTGTCGCCAATCATAATGGTGGTAGCGATATCGGCACAACTCTGACGCAAGGCATAGTCGAAATACTGCATGGAGGGCTTATTGGCACCAGCGTCTTCACTCAGGATAATCGTGTCAAAATAGTCCTTCAGCCCGCATGCAGCCAATTTCTTGTATTGCACTTCATGGAAACCATTACTACACATATGCATGCGATAACCTTGATGCTTCAGATAGTCCATCAGTTCGTGGGCACCTTCTACCACACCTGGTTTTGAAGAGCAGAACTCGAGGAACTTGTCACTCATCTCAAGACAGAATGGCTCTGTAACATCAAGTCCCTGACCTGCACTTAGCGGACGGCGGAAACGTTCCACAATGAGATAAGGACGAGTAATCTCGCCCTTTGAATAGCGCGTCCAGAGGTCGATGTTGGCAGCCCAATAAGCATCGTAGAACACTTGCGGATCCGCAAAGAACCGTTCTAATCGGAATGCCTCAAAAGTCTCACGCAGTGAGATGACTGCATTGCCATAGGTATCATACAGTGTATCGTCGAAATCGATAAAAAGATCTTTGTATTTCATTCTTTGTATATTTTCCCGTTATCGTCAATCAGTAGTATCGTAAGATGAGCATTCGGCACAAGCGGGGCACAATATTCTTCACAATGGCGGATAACCGTTTGGACAAAAGCCTGCAACTGATCAGCAGGAATCCTCTCCCACAACTCTCTTGCCAACGTGATTGTACTGATATCGATAGTGATACATGCCTCGTTGAGCATCTGCTGGATAAACCCGATATCCATGGTCGTCTTTCTGCTATGCGTATCGAGATGGCCTGCAGCCAACTTGACAGCCTTGCCTAACATCACACCCAGCGTCACATACCTGATATCGAGTTCATGAGCCATTTTCAAGGTCTCACCAATATAGTTGCCATATTCCACAAAAGCCTGTTTAGGCAAATCAGGATAGAGGGCTTTCACAAATCGTTCACTCTTGCCGCCACTGTTGATAACCACACGTTCTGAACCCGAGGCCTTTGCCACAGTCATACATTTACGGATACTGTCGATGAAAGCCTCCTCTGAAAAGGGTTTTACAATACCTGAAACACCTATAATTGAGATACCTCCCTCGATACCCAAACGGGGATTAAAGGTACGCTTGGCAATCTCTTCGCCTTGCGGAACGAATATTGTGATGTCCAGAGGCGTATGTTCATCGATCAGTGGCTCAATGTTTTGGCGGATCATCTCGCGAGGTGCCTTGTTGATGGCTGGTGAGCCTGGGGGATAGTCGAAACCTGGAAGTGTGAACGTGCCAACACCTATGCCACCTTTTATAGCTATCAAACCACCTCTTCCTTGCATGAGGGTATGTTCTACGGAAGCCCCAATCTCCAACCCATTTGTCACATCAGGATCATCGCCAGCATCCTTGATGCAGTAGGCACCATCCTCGCCATACCCGACAGCCACCATGATGGTTTCTCCATTAGGCAGCACCACTGGTACCTCCTCTGGTGTCTCGTTTTTAAGTAGCCTTATCGTTGCAGCCACAGCCGCAGCTGTCGCACAAGTGCCAGTCGTCAGTCCACTATGCAGGGGATAGAACTCTGGCAACAGTTTCTCCACCATCCTTCGCAGTCCGTAAGGGCCATTGACCATTGACCATTTATCATTGACCGATAATCCTCATGCCTCTTGCTTTGGCTGCCTCTACCTTCTCAGAGAAACCTCCTGACAGACCACTCTCTTTCAACAGAATGGCCTCTGCTTCGACAGACACATCCTGCGGATCCTCATAATAGCAGAGCTGTTCTGGGCTGGCCCCTTGCTTTTGTGCTAATACGATCGATGATTCCCTGTTGAGAATGCGATAAAAGACCTTAATCCCTGCTGCCTCTAAAGGCTTCAGTTTGCTGATGCTCTGCACACCAGTCGTTGCCAGCAGAGAGTGAATGTCACGAGGTATCTGGCTGTAGTCATCGATCCATGTAATCTCAGAATCG
>OMXO01000089.1 GCA_900315035.1 uncultured Prevotella sp. | reverse complement strand
GTCGAAGGATGTCAAGTCGAAGAAGGTGCAGGTGGTGTCCGAGGAGATCGGTGCCTTTGCCGACAAGACGCTGGAGATCCAGCAGGACGAGGGCAAGGCTCTGGTACAACTCGAAGGCGGCAACCTCTCTGCGGGCGGCAGCAAGACGGAGATCTACGGCAAGACAGAGGTGAAGGACGAGCTGAAGGTGCCAAAGGCAACCATCGACAACATCGAGGCCAAGAGTTCGTTCAAGTCGCCCAACATCCAGGACGGTATGGCCGTCGGTGCCGGCGGCGGCAGCCTGAGCGCCAAACTCAAGGCGGAAGATTTGAAGGATTGAAAAATTAAAGAATTGAAAAATTGAAGTTATGAACAATTATATTTCATTTGAGACAATCGATCTAGCGAAGAAACTGAAGGGCTATAACATGCTGTTCAACTATCGGATGTCAAACCTCTGCGTCAAGGCAGAACCCACTGCCCTGATGCCCGTAACCGTCTTTGTGGCTGGCACGGAGTATAATCTGGAAGATGTGGCCAATATCCTGAGACCCGACGATTTCTCCTTTGATGTCTATCCCAAGAACCAGAACAACCTACAGGACATCATCACCGGCGTCCTCGATGCCCATCCAGAATTCAAGATGGAACTCAAGACCGATAAGGCCGAGATGGAGGGAGGGGCTGACACCCAGCATGTCTTCTATACCATGCCGCCAGTAGATAAGGATCGCCGCAAACTGCTGAACGAGACCACCAAGCTCTTCCACAAAGAGTGTCTCGCCAACCAGGATCTCGCCTATGCCGACCTGCAGGCTCGGCTCGTGGAACCCTATACCCAGATGTCACCTCAGAATGTCGACGAGGCAAGGAAAGGCTTCAAGAAAGTCTATGATAAAGCGAGGGAAGAGTGTGATAAGATGCTGCAGCAGAAACTGAATGAGATCGAGGAGGGCTACCAGCGCTACCTTCATGAAGACAATGAGCTGTATGCAGAACAAGATACCGATGACAATGAGATGGAAATCTCTCACGATGCCGAGATCGAGGCACTGTTTAATTAATGAATTAAATACATGACAATATGAATGATTTTAAAATTGCTCAAAATGGCACAGCACTGGTTATCACCCTTGGTAGGAGTCTGAATACGACCAATGCACCTTTATTGCAGGATGAGCTGGCCAAGTTTATGGGTGAAGCTATTGAGAAAGTGGTCTTCGATGCTTCTGAATTGCTGTCGCTTTCAAGTAGTGGCCTTAGGGTGGTTTACTTTGCAAAACAAAGGTTGGGCCAGCATCCGGAAATCGTATTCGTGAATTGTGCCAAAGAGATTTATAGCACACTCAAGATGATTGGGCTTGCCTCCTCTATCAAGTTCTTGAAGGTCGAGAATAGAAAAGTGGTACGCAGCAAGGAGTCGCTCGACGAGTATGCCGCTAACAACGATGTGGTGTGCTATTCCATGAGGCTGGGACAAGACGATGATTAACCCATCCGTTTTTGAGGTGAGGCTATGACCAGATTGCATTTTCAACCTATTCAGGGCAAGTCGCTCGATATCCTTGATGCCATCCTCCGGCATGAAGAGGTGGCGTCGGCGGATGACCCTTGGGGAAAACTCAGCGTGGTGATAGAAGAAATTGTGCTGAATATTGTTGATTATTCCAATTCTGATTATCTAGATGTGGAAATCATGCGCGATGAAAAGAGCATCACCCTGCGTTTCCACGATGGCGGTCAGCCTTTTAACCCGCTTGACAAAGAAGAACCCGACTTCACTGTGCCGCTGGAAAACCGTAAGATTGGCGGACTTGGCATCTTCATGGTTATCAAGTATATGGATACAGTGACCTACGACTACTCAGGAGGTGAGAATATCCTGACGGTCGTGAAAAATGTAAAAATGTAACAATTTAAAAATGTAAAAATTAAAATTGCGAAACGATGTCACATCTGAGTAATATTCTTAATGTTATAGCAGGCTCAGCCCTGCTGGCCCTTGGCTATAGCCATTACCGCACCACTCTAAAACTGAAGCAACTCCGTAAGTCAAATTCAGATAAGAGTCGCATGTCCTCTGAGTTGCAACTGGCCAGTCAGATTCAGCAGAATATGATGCCGCTTGGCCATAGGGCCTTCGACAATGTCGATGTCTTCGGAACACTGTTGCCCGCCCGTGAGATGGGAGGTGACCTGTTCGACCACATGATTCGCGACGGGAAGTTCTACTTCTGTATCGGTGACGTCTGTGGCAAGGGGGTCCCCGCCGCCATGTTCATGGCCTATGCCCACTCTTTGTTGTGGACTTTCACGCGCGATGAAAGCAATCCAGCCCGCATCATACGTTCTCTCAACGATGTCGCCAGCAAGGATAACGTTTCTTGTTCATTCCTCACCCTCTTCTACGGAGTGCTCGACCTGCAGACAGGTCATCTGCAGTACTGTAATGCAGGCCACAATCCACCATATATATTAAGTGATAAGCCCGTGAGACTTGCTTGTGATTCCAACCAGCCCGTCGGTCCATTAGAGGATGTCGAATTCACCCTGCAGGAAACCACGCTAAGTCCCGGCAGCACCATTTTCCTCTATACCGACGGACTTACTGAGGCCAATAACACGAAAGAAGAGCAGTTCGGTCATGCCCGTACCCAGAAGGTGCTCGAAGATTGCGTGAAGCAGCAGTTGAAACCCGAGGGTATCGTCAATACCGTCAAAGAAGCGGTACATCAATTTGCATTGGGTGCCCAGCAAAGCGATGACCTGACCTTGCTTGCCATCCGTTTTCGGTAATTAAAGCGAGTTTTATTTGTTTTTGTTCTTACTTTTTCGTATCTTTGCATCGATGATATAAAATAGTTCGGTATGGTACAAGATTTATACGTATTGATGATTACAGCGGCTGTAGTCAGTATTCTGTTTAAGTTGTTAAAGCAGCCCGTGGTGCTGGGTTATATCGTAGCTGGTGTCTTGGTTGGTCCTTATCTGTTTGGCCAGACCCTTGTGAACCCCGACAACGTGAAGCAATGGGGCGACATCGGTGTGCTGTTTGTCTTGTTCTGCATCGGTCTGGAGTTCCGCCTGAAGAACCTTATCAGCAGTGGTAAGGTGGCAGCAATCGGCGCATTGACAATTATCGCGGGCATGATGCTCTTCGGCTATCTCGTGGGTTGGGACGCTAAATTCGACATGGTAAACTCCCTGTTCCTGGCGGGCATGCTTTGTATGTCGAGTACCACTATCGTGATGAAAGCCATCGACGAGGCAGGTTGGAGCAAGGAGCGTTTCGTCAAGGGAGCAACCAGCATCCTCATTGTGGAGGATGTGGTGGCTGTGGTACTGATGGTATTGCTCTCCAGTATAGCCATCCGCCATCAGTTCGAGGGAGCCGAGCTGGCCAGCAAGGTAGTCGATCTGGTCGTCACCCTTGTGGCTTGGTTCGTATGCGGCATACTGATTATCCCGACACTGATACGCAAGGTGAAGAAACATCTGAACGACGAGACGCTGATTATCCTCGCCCTGGGTCTGTGCCTGGGCATGGTGCTGACAGCAGAGGAAGCAGGGTTCAGCAGCGCCCTCGGTGCTTTCGTGATGGGTTCCATCCTTGCAGAGACCGTAGAGTCGCATCGTATCGAGAAACTGATGACACCGCTGAAGAACGTGTTTGCCGCTATCTTCTTCATCTCCGTGGGTATGCTGATCAATCCGGCTGCATTGGCGGAATACTGGATTAGCATCGTCTATGTCAGTCTGGTGATTGTCATCGGAATGATTCTCTTCGGCACCTTGGGTTGCTGGTGGGGTGGTCAGACGATGCGCGACTCGATGCTTACCAGCTTCTCGTTCGTCCAGATCGGTGAGTTCTCGTTCATCATCGCCGGACTGGGTGCCAGCCTGGGCGTTCTCAATCCTATCGTCTATCCTATCATCGTGGCATCCAGTGTGGTAACCACCTTCCTCACACCTTATATTATGAAGGCTGCCGTGCCGTGCTACACGTTCCTTTATAATCACGCTCCAGAGAGTTTGCGTGCAAAGATCGACCTGCGCGAGCAGCAAGTGGCCGAAGCAGAGGCCGAGGCGGCTAAACCGTCCAGTGACAAGGGCTCATTAGCAAGCAAGGTGCGTCATGCCGTCAGGCATACCTTTATCATGAAGCACCTTGTCAATCTGTTTATCAAGAACATGAGTGCTCACGATGAAGAACGTGGTTCTTGAAATGTTTAATTTCCGTGATTCCACTCTCAAAATATGCAAAAACAGTCGCAAAATTAGCAAAAATTAAAAAAAATGTGATTTTGAGTGAGGTTGATAGGAAATTTTTCATATTTTTGCAAAAAGTTAATTGCTCACATGAGGGTTTTGCCCTTTGTGCTGCCGATGCTAATATCTAAAATAAATAATGTCTAACCAAATTTAGTTTTATTATGCGACAATGGAAATTGTGGATGATGGCCGCCATCCTAACCTGTGGCTTTTTGACAACATCTTGTGATGACGCAGTCAGTGTGCTTGACAATCCGACTACACAAGAAGAAGATGTGTGGAATTTCGAGCAGTTGAAGATTGCCGATAGTGAGTTCCAGCCTATTGAAGTTTCTGTGGCTGTTTTAGGATCGATTGGTAGCAGTGCTGAACAGCAAGCCGCTGAGTACTGGTTCAAGAACCTTACCAATCAGGTGACTGACGAAACGATGGTGGTGATTACCAATAAGATCACCGAGGACAACAAGGCTGACATCGCAAAAGTGCTTGAGCGTTATGGTCTGCTACTGCTTGTTGAACCTACCAAGGAGAATGTTGAGGCTTATGCCCACGATATGCTTCTTGACCCCAATGCCGAATTTGATAATCTGGAGTTGATCGGTCTGTCTGGTTTTGGCGATCAGTTCCTCAGTTACAAAGATGAGGACGACGAGGCTTCTGGCGATGTTGTTCCCACAGCTCTCTCAGGAGATGATATTTGGGAGGCAACACCGATGGAGTATCTGAGACTGAAGGCCTTTGCTCAGTGGGTTGAGAAGGTTGAGAATAAATATACCGCACTCCAAAACCAGCAGGCTAAGGCCGGTACGAGAGGTTTAACTGGTAAGTTGAATCTGGCATCTGTAAGTGGAACCATTGAGAGATGTGTACAATTGACTTCTTGTCCCTCATTCAAAAGCTACCATAATAATGGCCGCAGCGATGACTGGGAAAGCTGTCCTCTCAGCGTAACTTGTAACTACCACATCGTACCTGTGTATAACTTCTCGGAAAAAGCTGACTACTATATTATTTCGACAGATGTAAGTTGGGACTGCTCAGAGACTCTGAAAGGATTTAAGAAGATTTATCATTCAGGGATGTTCGCACGCGATCGCCGCAGCCTCCGCTTCTTCCCAATTGAGTGTAAGTTCTATTCTACACCAATCACTGCTAATTTGAGTGTAACAACACCTCAGCCCATTATACCACAGAGTGCACCTCAGGAGAAGGATGTACAACTTGATGAGTCGTTCTCTTTGAATGGTGAAGTGTCAGGCGGTGCATCTGCTGAAATCGGTTTGGATGGACCTTCTGCATCTGCAAACATTGATGCTAATCTCGGTTTTGGCGCAGAGCAGTCTAAATCAGAACAATTCACTACTCAGCAGTGGACAGTCGGTTCGTACACAAGTGGAACCAAATTGGGTCACGTCATCTTTATACCTGATGGCTACCGTCCGAGATTGGGTGGTGACGACGGCATTGAGATTCCTAGTGGTCCAAATTACCGTCAGTCTATTCCTGTAGATGAGTTCTGGGTATGGAAGGTTGAGGGAACCAAAAAGAATACTTTCAATTCTGCTCTTACCATCCAGTTCACAGCCGAACCGACGGTTGGCTTCTACAGTTACTTCTTCGCTGTTGATGGCTTGGATCATAACTTTAGCAGCAAATCAATGTCGAAGAAGATTACTGTTCCTGCTCCTATCCGTATGGATGCTGGTTTCTTAACAATCGAAGTTGACAACGGACTGAATGTATTCGAAGTTAAGGCTACTGACACGAAAACAAAGAAAGTTGCTGCTCTCAGGAAACAGACCGTCAAGAATGGCGAGACTATTAGCATCGGTCTGCTTGCAGGAACTGATTCTGGAAAGAAACAGTATGATATTGAAATCAAGATGGGCGAAACTGAAGCTACAGCAAAGACATACAAATCAACAAGTGCTCAGGAGCTTGATGGTTCATTCCAAGAGAATAAGATCACTACAAAGTTGAATTTCCAACTGAAATAAATGATCCCTTACTGAACTCACGGGGGCTGTCCCCGTGAGTTCTATTTTTTTTGTATCTATATGTTGACATATAAGAAGTTCTTTTGGATTTTGGCAGTTTTGTTGTTGAGGCCACTTTCCGCTATTGCAGGGGAGGAACCGGGCCGACAATACTGCTCTGGCACGTTGCCCATTATGTTTATCAACTCGGAAGCGCCCATTACATCTAAAGAGGACTATGTCAACGCCACTTGCTATATTGATGGCCTTGGTCTGGAGGGATATGAGTCATTGGGGACAGCCGAGTCGCCGATGACTTTGTCGATTAAAGGCCATGGTAACCTTACATGGAAAGCATTCGACAAGAAGCCTTATCGCTTAAAGTTTAAGGATAAGGTGGAACCATTAGGGCTGAAGAAGAACAGCCATTTCACCCTGTTACCTCATGTAGATGACGATTTGGTTTATCTTCGTAATACGGTCGGCTTTGAGTTGAGCCGGTTGATAGGCATGTCATATACGCCGGCGCAGGAGCCTGTGGAGGTTGTCCTCAATGGCGACTATGTTGGGCTCTATATGATGACGGAAAAAATACGTTTAGGAAAAAACCGGGTTGAGATTACGCAACAAGACGATTTGGCTACAGATCCTGCTGAGATCACTGGAGGCTGGTTGTTGGAAATGGATAACTACTTGGAAGATGGACAAATCTATCTATCAGAAGGAGAACTCAACCAAAATAGTGTGATTATCACCATCCATGATCCGGATGAGGTGTCGCAGGCGCAAAGAAGTTACATCACCAGGTTCCTTGAAGAAACAGATAGAGCCATCCATTCACAAGATAAAACCAGCAGAGACTGGGAGAAATATATAGATATAGATACGCTAGCGCGTTATTTTATAATAAGGGAAATGGTCGATGATACCGAAGCATTCCGGGGTAGTTGCTATATCCATAAGGAGAGAGGAAATGACACCAAATTGGTGTTCGGACCTGTATGGGATTTTGGTGAATCTTTTCGTCGAACGAACGATCAGTTCGTATGGCAAGATTCCCCTTCAGGCTATGTTTGGATTGATGAAATCTACAAATTCCCTAGATTTAAGGAGCGCGTCATCGATATCTGGCAGCCTTTCTTAGGTATGCAATACCCTAAGTTGGATAAAGTCATTGACGACTTTATTGAGCGCATCCGAGAGGGCATCAATCATGATTTGGCCCGTTGGCCGAAACATCGGGTGGGTAAGATTGATACTAGGAAGCAACTCATGAAAAAATATCTTGCTGAGAAAGTGGGATTTCTGACCAAGGAATGGGGTGAAGGTATCGTAGATGGTATTACTTCGCCTGTAGTGGCACACGACCATGATTCCAACTGGTACACGTTGGATGGAAGGCGCCTTCATGCTAAGCCTTCCAGTTCAGGATTATATCTGCATGGACATAGAAAAGTAGTAGTTCGCTGAACTGTCTCTGTGACGGAATCACGGGGTCGGTTCTACTGATTAGCTTTTTTGCCCCAAAAGTTTGGCGGTTCCAGAAACGCCGTGTTCGATGTTTACTGCATGACGAGCGACGGCAGTCGTTTCATCGTAGAGATGCAGAAGCCAATCGTGAGAATGCCCTACGCATGAAAGCCAAAGGCTATGCCATTCATGACATTGCCGAAGTAACGGGTCTTTCAGAAGAAGACATTGAAAGACTGTAGAGCCATATAGAAGAATCCCCGCCCATCCTTTGAGCGGGGATTCTTTATAAGAAATATTGCCAATTATTTGGAAGAATCAAAAGAATGGCATATTTTTGCATCGATATTTGATTAGACAAAGATGATGATGGAAGTATATCATGGTAGCTATCTAGTGGTAAAAGAGCCTCGCATTGTGAAAGGTCGATACACAAAAGACTTCGGCGATGGCTTTTAGCCCGTACTTTCCCCACACGCCAGCCTCCGCCGGAAGATATTAGATGGCCGTCGTACCCCCTACGACGGTCATTTCGGTTATTGATTGGGGCAACAGGGACGAGATATGCCAAACACCCCAAAAACAAGTGAGAAACATTGCAAAGGGAGACAGAGCCCCCGAGCAGCCGCAAAAAATCCTCCGAATCAGGGGGACAGATTCTGCTTGGGTATGAGGCTGCAATAACTCAAATCTGTCCCCATGACTAGCGAAATCTGCATGGCTCTCAGTGGCCTGGTAGAAGAAGAATGAGCGTGAATAGTCTCAGTCTCAAATCTCAGTTCGAAAAAAGGTTACCCC
>OMXO01000019.1 GCA_900315035.1 uncultured Prevotella sp. | reverse complement strand
CAGTTTCTTCGACTTGATGTCTTTCGACTTCGAGCCTACGAACATCTTCTCCGACACGAGCGTCATCGTGCTGCCTGCGGCGAGTGCAGAGTCGGTCAGTTTCTCCTTATCCACATCCATCGACTTGGCGCTGATGGCCTTCGCGTTAAGGTTGATGCTACCTGTAGCCTTGCCCTCGACATCGGCTGCCAGCACGTCGGTCTTCTCGGCGCGGATGGCTATCTTGCCGTCCTTCGTCAGCGCCTTCATCTTCGGCTTGCCGTCGGCTATCTCGTAGTCCAGACTCTCTACGGTGAAGTTCTTCGACTTGAAGATCACGTCGCCCTCGGCGGTATATTCACCCTTGGTGATCTTACCCTTATCGTCGCGCTCGATAGCCTTCGGGTTGGTGGTAGCCACCTCGACGGTCTTAAAGGTCATCGAGAGTTTGCTGTCCTTGGTCAGTTCCTTCTCCTTCCAGCCCTTGTCGCCAACCTGATAATCGATGGCCTCCATGTTGATATCCTTGGCATGGATATTGACCTTGCCCGCCACGGCGTATTCCTTCTTATCGTCGGAGGGTGCGAATGATGTCAGCGAGATGTTCTCTGCGTTGACAGCGAAACCGCCTCCCTTCACGAGCATGCCCTTATCATCGGCCGAGCTGACACCAACTCTCGGTGCAAGGATGTTGACTCCCGCTCCCATATTGGTATGGATGTTACCGTCGCCATCGCGCGTAGCCACATTGATAGTCTCGGCAGTGAGGCTCATCTGAGCCCCAGTAGGATTCTTCTTGAAGTCGTCGGTCGATTTCAGTTTCTTCTTCTCCTCGTCGAGCGCCTTCTTCTTGCGATTCACCTCTGCCAGTTTCGATACGGCGCGCATGAAATCGATGGTCGAACCGTAGAGCGCGGGCATCAGGCTCTCCATCTGGTTATGGATATCCTCGATGGTAGCGATATTGATGCGTTGTGTAAAATTAGTAGAGACGTTGTATTTCGCCTCCAGGTCCAGCAAGTTGCTCATTTGCTTGAAGAACTTGTCGATCGACTTCTTCTGGACGTCAATCTGAGTCTTCAGCTGGGTAGCCTCGTCGGTGAGCGCCTTCACGCGGTTCTCAATGTTCTCCTTCCTGCGGTCGTTGGGGAGGGCAGCCTCGATATTGAGATCCTGGTCGGCATGAATCCATACCCCACCCTTCTTGGCTGCGCCAGCCGTTTCAGAGAATGCCTTTTCGGCATTGCTGCCATGGAGCACGATGCTGCCCGCCTGCGAAACAATCTCCGAGGTGCTGCACACCACATCCTCAACCCCGTCGATGCCAGGATTGACGGCTATCTGCCGGATGCTGGGGGCACGGCTGACGATGCACCCGGTCTCGCCTACGCCCTCGATACCGATATCGCTACCCTTGATGATGACGCGGCCAGTGCCGCCCTGCAAGTCGCCGCTCTTATCGACATTACCTATCACTATCTCGGGTGCCGAGAGCACGATGCGGTTACCGTTGCGATAGAAAAGCCCGTTATCGAGCCGATTGAAGATATCGGTCTTGATCTGCTGAACCTCAGCCTTTTGCTTATGGATCTCGTCAAGATCCTTCTCTACACATTGCTGAAAGGTTTCCAGCAATTTCTTCCAATCGTCATATATATATCCCATAACTTTTCTGAATTATTCTCCCAGTTTGGTCTTCACTTCTGACAGTAATGTATTGGCATTATTATCCTCAGTAGAGAGGAGATTCTCCTTAGCCGCACCTTCCACCGCAGAAATATTATTCCCGAGTTTATAGGTATTTTCACCGTCAGTAAACAAGATGCCGCCATTCTTGGCATTGCTCCATGAAGACTGTTCATGAACCGTCTGAACCAGCCCTTCGAAGTTATCAAAATCAATAGCACCCTTTAAAGAATCAAACAGCCATTTTTTTGCCGCAAACTCATCTGGCGTAAGCTTTGGCACTGCCACGATAGAAGCAACATATGGATTCCAGTTATCATTATCATTGATAATATCATTCTTCTTAAATGGTACTGACGGAACTTCTGGAGCAACAGGATTTGCTGGAGCAACAGGATTTGCTTGAGCAACATTTCCCGCAGGTGCATTTCCCGCAGCTGCATTTCCTTGAGGAGCAGGAGGAGGAGCTACTCTCCACTCATCCTTGAAGCCCAGTTCTTCGAGCAGTATGATATAAGCCCTACGCTTCAAGCACTTCAAATCATCACTCAGGTCGGTTGTGCCAGCTTGATTACCGAGACCATATTTCGTTTCCAGTTTCTTCTGCCCGTCGGTTATTTCTGCAAAATAGAAGCACGGCTCATTATCTGCACCACGCTTGTTCAGTTTATCCTTATTAAAGGCTGCGAGCATGCAATTCAAGTAGTTTTCGGGGACGCTCGTATTCCAGAACCATCCCAGTTCACCGCCTATCGTTCCTCTCGACAGCGTGTCGAATTGCAGGAAGTTACAGATAGCCTCTCTCAACCTATTGAGCGCATCCAGAATATTCTTGCGAGTTGCTTTACGATGATTGATGACAACGCCTTTTTTGGCATCTTCACTAGCATTGACACCAAGTTCCACGAAATCGGCGGGATAGGCGGCACGACAAGCATCAATAGCATTCTGATCAACATTGCTCGCCTCAATCCCCATGACATCGGCCTTAAAATCAAGCACGTCCTCTTTAAGTTCTTTATATGGGGGAGCTGCCCAAAGAGCATCTTTCATTTCTTCGATCGTTTTACAGACCTTAATGTGGGCACGATCATTTCCACTTGCACACTTATTAGCCTCGCTGACTGCGCTCGTAAAGCCACCAGCACCACTATACTTATCCACACAAGCATTGTAAAGGTCCCTGTAATTACCATCCAGTTTCTCTGCAAGACTCTTAACCTTCCCGAACAGTTCCACCATACCAGGTTGCACCTTGAGGCCCTCGCGAAGCGCCTTTTCAGACTTAGCCAACAGTCTATTTTGCTCCTTGCTGGTATAGGCATCCTTAGGATAGTCGCACTCGCTTTTGCCTGCCTCGAGCTTAAGGTAACGGTTCGACTTCACGGTAAGCGCACCTTCTACTGGGCGCACCCACACCTCAATCATCGATCGGATGAGGGTCATATCGATTATCTGCACCTTCTCGGCCAGTTTCTTGGCTGCGGCGAGAGCGATATCGCCTCCAAAGAAGCCAAAGCTACCCCATCCGTCATCACCGCGCTTGTAAGCCTTGTAGCCGACATTCCCGCCAGAAATGAGTTCCAGGTTGTTGCCTGCCTCTATCGAAATGTTCTTACCCTTGATAGAGATATCGCCGTTAGGAGCGCTGATAGTGATACCGGTGAAGGCATTGATGTTAACATCGCCCCAAGGGGATTTCACTGTGACATTACGTTCGTTGGAAGAGCCCGATATTTTATAGATACCATATTTATCAGACAACTCGAAGCCACCTTCGAAGGCCTTGCTCTTTTTTGAATCACCGAACATATCCTTTCCTACGATACCAGGTAAGAAGAGAGTTAAGAAATCGAACATCGGGAATAACGCTCCCGTGAGGAAGGCCGTTGCTCCGGCACCGGAACCATCGTCCATTTTCAGGTTATGTCCACCAGGCGACGACAGCACGATATCGCGCTCAGCCAGAGAGCCTGGCACCTTATTACCCTTCATGGCCAGGCCGCCCACCACATAGGGGCGCTCAACGTTGCCGCCAGCGAAATTGACAATCACCTTATCATCTTGATAGTGCTTACCGAAAATACCATTCGACTTACTGGCCGAACTGGTGGCATAGACCACCCACGGTGAAGGATCACTGCTATTATCCTGCCAGTCGAAAAGCAGGCGCACGCGGTTCTGGTTCTGCGGGTCGTCGGCATCAGCAACCGTAGCCAGCTGAGGTCCAGAACTCTTGACATGCCCAGAAGCCAGCATCGGCGGGTAGAATGGTAAGGTTGCTTTATCATCACTGGTTGTTGTGGTGGTTGTTGTGGTTGTGGTAGTGGTTGTGGTATTGTTGCCGGCTGTGTTGTCGGTTGTGTCGCCGGTTGTGTCGCCGGTTGTGTCGCCGGTTGTGTCGCCGGTTGTGTCGCCGGTTGTGTCGCCGGTTGTGTTGTCGGTAGTGTTGTCGGTAGTGTTGTCGGTTGTGTTCTCTTCTTCCTCTTTCCACCCGGCAATGGCAGTTACCTGGAAGTTAAGAGTCGGCATTTCCGTGCTCACACAAATCTTCTGATCATTATTCACCTTGAGCCCGTGGGGATTAGTCACACAAGTCACCTCTGTAACAATATAATCGGTGTCATAGACTCTAATGACATCGCCGAGCAACATATCAGGATAGTTGGTAGAGCAATTCAGGTGAATGGCATTCTTGCTGGCAAAGTGCTCTTTTTTCACCATATCGAGATACAGACTGCTATTGAACTTAGAATCAATTTCTGAGAACGGGTTGTACTCAGTAGCCTGAGCGATCGTAGAATTGTTATACTGCTCCGTCTTTCCGGTATCTACAAAGAACTTTTCATTAAACACATCGTTGGCATAGCCTACACTGCGCGCAGCCTCAATCTGTCCATAGATCTCATCGAAAGCAACGTTACCCAGGAACGTAGCAATGTTCTTTGTCAGACCGAAGTATTTGGGGAACAGGTTCAACCAAGCTTTATCAAGTCCGTTATCAGGCTTGCAGAAAAGCAGGTTCTGCGGCTCGTTGGGACTCTTCTCCACGCTGTTTGCCAGGAAATTCTCATCGTAGGCAGCCTCGGGAGCATACTGCGCGCCTATATTATCTTTCTTGGCAGTCTCCACGTCACCATAAGTCAGTTCGTACCCCTTTGGTAAGCTAGTGAACTTTTTAGTAATCTTGTCGTTATAGCCCAGATGAAGCTTCCCCTTCTCATAATACAAGAACTCGGCCCAGCGGTTGGCTGTGCGCTTCATCATGTCGTAGAAACTTTCATTATACTGCACCAGATAGGGGAAGATATGCTCTGTGTCTTTCTTATATGCCAATACCTTCATGTTCGTAGAATCGAAGGATATCTTTTTCTTGCTATTATAAGGCAGAGGGTATTTCTCCAGACCCTTAGGTATCACGTCTGATGCGAACTTCTTTGCCACGAACGTAGTACTATCAATGTCGAGTGTCAACATCTTGTCAACACTATAGATCTTCATCGTCAGGAACATGGCGTCACTCGTGTAACGAGGCTCAATCTCATAGACATAGTAGTCGTTGCCGATGGTCTTCTTATCTTTTTCCGTTGTATTCTCATCTACCAACGACAAGAGCGACACTTTACAATGATGGAAGGCCTCGTTCAGGACACTACGGCTCACAGGTTCAAAACCTGTCTGTTGATTACCTTGTCCCAACATGATAAGCGAGAAATTAACCACGACCTCTGTGGGCTGATACATCTTCTTGGTGAAATTAATCTTCGTGATGTTCAGCGCATATTCGTTTATATTTCCTTTTTGGGATTTGAGAAACAGCCCACAGGTCTGAGTGGCAGATTCTTTCAGAGAGGAGCCTGCCGTACCAGATTCAGGTGTATAACTTACTACGCCCTGAGAACTGTTCGTCTTGATACTCAGCGTATTGGATTCATTAGGAATCTTTCCTGCTGGGGTATCAACATAAGATGTTACATCATGTATAACGAGTTCAAGTATTGCCATTGTTCATTGATGTTATTGGATGAATACACTCTTGATGTTATTGGAATCCTCGTGACCCAGATAGACAACCGAGCGCACCAGGATCTTTACATTGAGCATCACTTGCTGACTCTCGCCTGCCTGGTTCCGCTCTGTCGTGTAGTTCTCTTCAACACCGACCACATAGCCCTCAACCACCATGCCGTCTTCGTAATTGTTCAGACGCATCATCGGATTGAAAGTGGGGTTAAACAGGAACGAGTACTGGAAATAGCCCACTGCCGCGAGATTACGATAGAACACGCGAGCCTGGTTCATGGAGTTGACACGAACAGAGAACGTGAGCATCACGGGCTCCATGGAGCCATACTGCTCGCCCGACTTATTGCGCTTGCGCACACAACGATAATCGAAATTCTGTACCGTCAGACAATTCTCTTTCAATACATTCAGAGGATTCTCTATAAAATTCTCGGCAATGACGACTGCCTTGAGCTCATTAGAATATAGTATTGCCATAATTTATACACGATTAAAAGTTACACCATCAATCTCGATCTTCTCTGAGCCGATCAACAACTTCAGGAGGCGACGGCGCGAAGAACTGATATCATACATCTCGGAAAGCGCAAAGCACTTGGCGTTCTCAAAGAAGATAACCTGAGTATCATCAACACCAGGCTTTGAACCGCCAAGACTGATCACGATTCGGCCATCGAGCGACTCCTGATTAGAGAACCACTGGAACAAGCCGAGGTCATTGCGACCAGGAGCCACCACCACCACCTCGATCTGATTACAGCGGGCTGCTCCCTCAGGAGAGAAAGCGTTATGGTTCCGGTCGAACACAAAACGACAGTCAGAAACCAGGTACTGCTTGGAGTAGCGCTGGATACTGTTGTCGCCAAATTCTAAAACTGCTAATAGTGCCATATTTTTTTTCTTTTTTTAAATTCTGCTGCAAATATACGAATCCCTGACGCCAAATGCAAGAATTCGCCAATGTTTTAGTCTAGGTTGTTGCGACATCAACGTCGTCGTGCGACAAATTTAGGTTTTTTACAACTTACATGTCGCGTGCAAAGATACAAAAAATCCATTAACAAACATCAAACTCACCGGATTTTTTATCAGAAAAACGATTGTTAACGACCGGAAACATAGAAACAAAGAGCCTGGACTTTCACAAGCCCAGGCTCTCCAAACAATGTAAAGTTCTAAAATTACTCACATCAAAGTGAGCAATTGGGATAGCATCAAGCTATTATTTGCCGCTCAAACCGTCAGCAAAACCGGCATAAGCATGCTTACGGTTGTAGTTCTGATCCCAGAGGCCTACAGGTGAACCGCCGCGCCAGCCGCTATTAGCGGGAGCATCGGTAATGCACCACTGGCAGATACCATACTGCTGAGCCTGTGGAATAATCTCGAAATACTTGCTGATGATGAACTTATAGTAAGCCGACATCGCCTTGTGCTGCTCCTCGGTCAGATTCTCTGTCTTAATAGGCTGTCCAGCAGCATCGTCGATACCCATGTCGAGCTCGGAGATCTTCACGAGCTTGCCGCTCTCAGCAAGAATCTTGAACATATTGACAACAGCCTCCTCATTAGCCTTCTGACGAGCGGGATCCATCTGGTAAGAGACGTGCATCTGAGAACCGATACCGTCGATCTTAGTCTTACCGTCGCCCTCCCAACGCTTGATCCAGGCAACGAGGCTCTTGGCCTTGTTATTATGGTCGTAGGCCGTCTCGAGGTTGTAGTCGTTGATGAAGAGCTTCACATCCTGAGGACCATACTCGCGAGCGAGTTCAACGGCCGTACGAACATAGTCGAGGTCGCCCAGATAGTCCTGCCAGAAGAAGTCGTTCTTATTGTCGGGCGTACCGTGCTGCAGGGCATAGACACCCTCGGCATCGGGCTCACCGCCAGAGATAGCCTCGTTGACCACATCCCATGCCTTCACGCGGCCGTTACAAGCTGCCATCATACCGCTGATCCACTGATCCATAGCCCATGTCAGGGTATCCTTCTTCTCTTCGGGAGTAAGAGGGATAGAGTTCAGCTTGAGAACCTGACAAACGGTCACAGAGTAGAGGTCGATCGTTACATCGGCCGTCTGAGGCTTGAAGATACAGTCATAGTTACCGCCCTCAACACCAGGGAAGGCCAGTTTATAAGACTGACGACCAGCCTTGACAGACATGTTGACACTCATGTTCTGGGCATCGCCACCCCAGCCATTCTGCATGGTGAACTGAATGCCACCAGCATCCTTATTGGCCTGAATATCGAGATAAACCACGTAGTCGCCCTGCTCAAGCGGATTCTCGCCGCCAGGGAAGCAGAAGAACTGGTTCCAGCCGCCATTCGACTCATAGTGCAGGGCACCATTGATGACAGGAGGCTCGCAGCCCATCGGATAGAAGGGGAACGGACCGTCGGTATAGGTCTTGACACGCACCTCCTGCTCTACCTCAACGGCAGGGCTCTCTAACTTATAGAACTCGATCTTAGCCACATCGAGGGTCACATCGGCCGTCTGAGGCTTCAAGATACAGTCATAGTTACCACCGGCAATGGCAGGGTATTTGAGTTCATAGACCTGCTTACCAGCCTTCACATCGATATTGACGGTGATGTTCTGGGCATCACCACCCCAACCGTTCTGGGCTGTCAGCTGAACGCCTGAGCCCATGTCTTTATCGGCAGTCATGTAGAGACGAACGAGATAGTCGCCTTCGGTCAGCTGATTCTCGCCACCGGGGAAGATGAAGAACTGGTTCCAGCCGCCATTCGGTTCATAGTGCAGGGCACCATTGATGATAGGAGGCTCGCAGCCCATGGGATAGTGAGGGAACGGACCGTCGGGAGCATCCTCATAGCTCTTCACCGTGACGAGCTTCTCCAGCTTGGCATCGGGATCGATATCGAGCTCCTTGTCCTTGATGAGGTTGTTGAGCCACTTGACAGGCTGCTGAGCATGCCAGGCAAGGGTATGGCCATAGACACTCATGCCATTCTCCTCGGCTGCTGCGATAAAGCCATCAACGTCACTGAAGTTCATCTCGCCCTTGTCGGACACACAGGATGCCATCTTCATGGCGTTACCTGCTGTTATCTCCATGAAGTTGGAATTGGCCAGACGGGTCACAAGACCGTTGGCTGTATAATCACTTGCCTCCAAGGCCACACCCAACTTAAAGTTGGGCGATGCCTTTGGATTGGTATATGACTTCAATGCATTATAGTCTGCAAGATATTCCATGCCCGCAATGGAGGCTGGTTTCTCGAAGGCGAACTCCAGCTTGTCATCATCCACACAGGAGGTGGTGACAGCAAGAGCAAAAAGCATTGTTCCTAATATCTTATTTGTATGCTTCATATTTTTATTCTATTAAGAAATCTGATTATTTAGCCTCAATCTTGAACGCCTCACCCTTGACGCCGCGATCACGAACAACAAGAGTATCCTTTGTTGCGCACTTGATGCCAGCATAGTCAACAGTATAGTCCAGATAGAGAACATCGCGGTCTTTACCACCCCAGCTGTTCTTATCGCCCTTAGAGACGAACTGGCCATTACCTGAAGCGGAAATGCCTTCTGTATTAGAAGTAATAGTGCATTTACCACTCTGATCGAAACTCAACTTCAAGCGGCAGTCAACGTTATTACCACTGGCATCTTTCGTAGGACGTGCCCACTCAACCACATTGAGGGCGCGGGTCGTGAACTGGTTCTGCAGCACCTCGTCGTGCTCAACAGCATCAGTATGACGAACCACCGAACCAGTCTTAGCGCCGCTATAGTTGTCAACACCACGACGCAGATAATTGGCCTGGTAAGGGTTGATATACTTCACGGCATAGAGCACATAGTCCTTAGGAGCTACTGACCAGTCATCAGCCTTGAGACGTTTCGGATTAGCAACACCATCCTGTACTTTACCACAGAGAATGCTGTCGGCTCCTGCAACCTTTCTCATCACAACAGGAATCACATAGGTAAGCTCTGTTGAACGAGGATCGGCAAAGTAGTCATCGGTCAGCTGGACTGTGACGCCACCGAGAATCTTACCGCTGGGAATCACAATCTGATTACTAGCCAGTGTGTAGTGAGAAGCAGGCATAGCTACCATGTCGCCACCACCAGCGAACTTATAGCCGCTAATCATAGAATTATCTACCTCGACATCAATCTTCACATCGTTGCCATTGTTATAGACACCAGCGACTGTTGCTACAATCTGGAACTGATGAAGATTGTCCATGGTATTGTCGGTAACATTCTCATTCTCTTCTCCAAGAGTAATGGTACGAATAGGAGACTGAGTGCCGAAATACACAGCGCTGAAGGAATTATTTGGAAAATCCCAGTCACCATTCTTACATGCGGTAAACAGGATTGCTACCAGCATGCCAGAAAGATATAATAATTTTTTGTTCATAGTCACTTTTTGAATTTTACATTGTTAGTTATTTGCCCCATCCGCTGTTCTGGATAAGAGCATTGAATTTCAGAACTTCACTATAAGGTATCGGGCCATAGAACATGTAGTCGGCGTAGTTACGAGTCTCTACATCAACCACACTGTATTTGTTGCCCTCAATACTCATTCCCTTGACTGTTTCATTCAACTTTGTCATGTCAACCTTCCAGCGACGGAGGTCCCAGAAGCGGAAACCCTCGAAGCAGAGCTCCAGACGACGCTCGTTACGGATCAGCTCACGCATCTTGACCTGGTCCTTAGCACAGTCCTCAAGATATGGATCATCTTCACCACCTACACCAGCACGCTGACGGATAGCCTTAATGACATCGTAAGCAGAGAAACCGTTTGAGCCACCGTTCTTCGGTCCCCATGCCTCGTTGGCAGCCTCGGCATAATCGAGGAAGATCTCCGTATAGCGGATCCAAGGCTTCACATGGTAACCATTGGTCGTAGAGTTCGGGTCGGCATTGACATCCTCTACAAGGAACTTCTTCAGATAATAACCTGTACGAGTGGACTGACCGTCGAATTTGTTCATGGCGTTGTTGTCTGTACCATCAATGGCAGTAACGATCGTCTTTCCCTTATAAGTAGAGTTATTATAAATAATGTAAAGGCTGAGACGAGGGTCACGATTGGCGTATGGGTTCTGAGGATCATAACCACTCTTAGAGTCGGTAATAGGCAGACCATTAGCCATCGGGAAGGCGTCAACCAGATTCTGAGAAGGGTTCACACGGCCCTTACCGAAGAGTGTCGGGGGGAACTGATCCTGCTCCATGCTGGCATTCTCATTCTTATTGGAGCGCCACAGGAACTCAGGACGGTTGAAACCGGCAGTCAGATTCTTCAGACCATTCTGATCGGTGTACCACACATTACCCGTCGGGTCGATATTGCTAACGGGAGAAGAACCCAGACCATCCTTCAGCACCTGAGCCATCAGATTGGCAGCTTCGTCCCATGTCACACCAGAACCGGCACTATAGGCAGGGCTGGCAGCCATGAAGGCAGCCTGAGCACGTACAGCCTTGGCAATACGAGCGCTCATGCGGTTGGCAGCATGAACACCGAACACGCGGCTATACACATCGGCAGTAGCACCCAGCTTACTGTATTTGGCAGGAACCTGAGCATCACTCGAGATATCTCCGTAGTCCTCAGGAAGCAACTCGACAGCCTTGTCAACGTCAGCATTCAACAGAGCCAGACACTCCTTAAAGGTGTTGCGGGGCTTGTTGAAATCGGAATTCACCGTCTCAGACTCTGTCAGGATGGGAATACCCAGCAACTGTCCGTCGGCAGTCCAGCCGGCATGAGCTTGCAGCAGGTAAAGCATGTAAAGAGCGCGCATGCCATAGGCATCACCCATGAAACGCATCTTATAAAGTTCTGAGGCAACCTTGTCAGCAGCCCAGTCAACCGTCGGGAAAATTTCCAGGCCCTGGTTGATGTACTGCCAAGAGGCACGAAGATACTGCCAACGATCAAGAGGGTTGTTGTCGGCACGCCATGTACCGGCAGCCATCCTACGATATGAATTGTTCACGTCGTTGGATACGGCGTCATCCGTAGCCACCTCTGTCCATGTCCAGCCATTGGCATCCTGGCCTAAGGGGTTACTGATATAAGCATGTCCCAGCAGACCGACTGCCCATGAAGGCATGTCAGACAACTGATCCATGACCTTATGGTTCTCTACAGCTGGCTCAAACAAGTCGTCACAACTGGTCAGAGATACCATCATGGGAGTTATCAATGAAAGTATTGCTACTTTGGTTATCTTTCTCATATTTGTCTTCTATTTAGAAATTTACACTATTTAGAACATGGCCTTGAAACCAATGCTGTAGTAACGTGTCTGAGGAGCGCTGCCTACATTCATCTCCAGGATCTTACGCTCCTTGGCGATTGTCAGCAGATTATTTGCGCTGACATAGACATCGATACCCTTAATGAACTTGGCGAACGTATTCTCGAATACACCACCGCAAATGTTATAGGTCAACTGAACCTTGCGGAGATTGAATCGGTCGGTCTTATACATCCAGAAGTCTGAATAACGGTAATTATTGTCGCCATTAGTCGTAGTCAGACGTGGATAGGCAGCACCGGTATTCTGAGGTGTCCAAGTGTCACGGGCAATCTCAGAGTATTTGCCCTGACCGCGCATCCAATAATAAGTATTGTCCTTCATGCCATAACCGCCCAGATAGAGGTTACCAAGAGCAAAGAAGGTGAAGTTCTTCCACTTCAAGGTCAGGTTAATACCACCGATGAAAGGAGAATCCCAACGACCGAGGAACACCTCATCGTTGCTGTCGATCTTGCCATCGCCATTCTGATCCTTATAGCGGATATCACCAGGCTTCACGTCGCCGAAGGTCTGCTTGGGAGCAGCATCGATCTCAGACTGAGACTGGAAGAAGCCTTCGCTCTGAAGACCCCAGAGACCGTTCAACGCCTGACCGACACGGCTCTGATATGCGAACTCGTAATTCTCATCACGCTTGTCGGCTGTGCTCTTATACCACATACCGCTGACACCGAGCTTCACATCGACTTCACCGAACTTCTTGTTAGCATAAACGCTGAAGTCAATACCCACACGCTTGTCAATGTTATAGTTCATGTAGGGGATAATCGATGAAGTAGGATAACCCACCTGGGTGAAATAGATAGGATAAGCAGATGCAGTACGCACCAGACCACCATCCATCTTGTTCGTGAAGAAGTTGGCATCAAAGGTGATCAGTTTGTTCCACAAAGAACCACGAAGACCAACGGTGAACTCCTTACGCTTCACGAAGGTCATGTCGAAATTGTCACCACGCTGGAACTCTGTAGCAGCAAGACCGCCATTGTCGCCCCAGCTGTACCAACCACCCTGCTGCATCACAGACTTGTAGAGGTAATATCCGTCTTCATTGTCATCGGTGGTCAGATCCATGTCCTGAGCGATGATACCAGCAGAAGCTGTCAGCATCAGATCATCAACAAAGGTGTCCTTCAGCAGATTGTTAGTCAGGCGCCAGCCCAGAGTCACCGTCGGAGAGATACCGGTACGGTTGCCCTCTGGCAGCTTGGTTGAGTAAGGCATAGCAGCGCTGAAATCTACATAGTAGGTATGATCATAATTATACGACAACTGCAGACCGAGGTTCGCATTGGTTGTACGGTGATAGTGGCTGTTACGCTGAGTCTGCCATGCATTGGCAACCAACATAGCAAACACATTATGATGCTCAGCGAAAGTGTTTGTATAGTCAAACTGTCCAGAGATGTTATAAGTATAACGGTAAGTAGAGTTTGAGATGTTCTCATTACCCGTCTTCTCATCTCGGCCATACTGGGTGATGCTGCCAATCATGTCGGCACCAGCGTAGTTGGTCCAAGAAGGTGCAAAGGTTGCATACTTATTTGAGTAGCCCTGATTGTAGGTTGACGCATAGTCGATACCATATCTGGCACGGAACATCAGACCTTTCGTCAGCACACCAAGATCAACATCAAACTCGGTGTTGAACTGGAACTGGCGGCTCACGAACTTGCTATCACCGGCTGCAAAGGCATCAGCATAGGGGTTTGTAGGATTAGCCTGTGTACCACCAAAGAACGAGTCACCCTGCAAATAGTTACTATTCTTCACCAGATTAAGAGAGTTGATATCTGTGCTCTCGATGTAGCTCATAGGAATGAGGGGAGACACCAGGTGAGGACGCAGGGTTGTTGCCTGATTCCACCAGTCAACGTTAGCGGTATAAGCATCATAGAATGTCACGTTGGCATCGGCCTTGGCTGACAGGAAATCGTTCAGTTTCACGTCGATGTTACCACGGACAAAGAAACGGCTCGTATAGTTATCCTTCGTGTTACCGACCTTCAACAATGAAGACTCACGATAGTAACCTGTAGTGGTGTAGTACTTCATGCGATCACTACCGCCAGTCACCTCGAGAATACCTTCAAAGCGTCCATACGACTTCTTCAGATAGTCGGAAGAGTACATGTCGAAGTTGGGATAACGATAGGGATTCTGTCCTGATGCATAGTGATAGATCTCCTCATCCGAGTAGTTCTTGGTCAGACCGTCATTCAGACGAGCCTGATTGTAAAAGCTCATATACTCGGCAGAACCCATATACTTGGGATAAGATTTCGGAGTAAACAAACCGCCATTGGCATGAACATTGACACGGAGGTCGCCCACCTTACCACGTTTGGTCGTAATCTGAAGTACACCTTTGGCTGCACGAGGACCATAGAGCACAACGGCAGAAGCACCTTTTAACAAGGTGATCTGGTCGATTTCTGTTGGCAGCACGTTGTTGGCATCACGAACCATGCCATCGACAACCACGAGATACTCTGTGTTACCCCAGATATTGCCATTGAAACCGCCGACTACATTATCTACATAGTCCAAGCTGTAGCTGCTGTAGGCTTTGTCCTGCAGCTCTTTCATGTCAATGACAGAGATACCACCCATCATATCCTGCTTGTCCACCGTTCGGAAAGCCACATTGACGAGCGTCGAGTCTGACTCGGCATCGGTCTGTGCCACAACCGGGGTGACAGAAGACAATGCCATGAGCGCTGACATATATAATATCTTTTGTTTCATATAATCATTCATTTTTTACTTTTTTACTCTTAAAAGTTACCATCCGGGATTCTGACCGAACTCAGGATACAGCATCACATCGTCGTTCTTGAAAGGCAGCCAGTAGTGCTTGGCCTCCAACTTACGATTGATGATGACCTCTTCACGGAAGTTTCTAACCTCATTCTCAGAAGGATCAGCAGAAGGATCAAGTTCTGAAGCACGGTCAAACTTCTGTACAGTCTTAATATTATAAGGATATACAGTCAATAACTTCCAACGACGCAGGTCATTGAAACGATGACCCTCGAAGGCCAACTCGACTGCACGCTCACGGCGAACCTCATCCATAAACTTCTCAGCAGAACCTGTATAGGCAGCAGCCACCGGATCAACACCAGCACGCTCGCGGATCTTGTTAACAGCATCCTCGGCTGTCAGAGAACAATTGCTCGACTTACCCTTAGCACCACCGCCAGCAACAGAAGCAGCCTCGGCATACATCAGATAGACATCAGCAAGACGCAGCCATGAGAGATGGAAGTGTGTAGCCTTACCATAGCCATAGTCGTTATCGTCTTTGTTGGCACCGATAGGAATAAACTTGTAGTTGAAGTAACCAGTACGGCTGGTGCTTCTGGGATCATTACAGCAGTTTCCTCCATCATAGAGGTTTGCATACTGATAGATCTTATTGTCCTCCTTTGGAGCCTTGATCATCTTCACACCATCATAGATGAAGTCGTTATAGAAACGGGGATCACGATCCTTCCAAGGATGGGTCTTGTCGAAGCCTGAATTAGGATCGGTCAAAGGCAGACCATTCTTCATACCGAAGTAGTTGACATAGTTGGCAGAAGGACAGAGGATAATACCATCACCCTCACAGATAGCGGCAAGCTGGTAAGAGTTCATCTGACGCCAATAAGAGTCGGCACCAAATGTCGGGCTGCGCATGATGGCCTCAGTACCGCCAGGCATCAACCAGTTCTTCTCCTTGGTATAGAACAGATCGCTGTAATTAGAGAAGTCCTCTAATGCATACTGGGTCTGACCAGACTCAACGAGAGAGAGCACCTGACCAAAGGCCTCAGCAGCGCGCTTACAGTATTCGGCATTATATTTATATGTATCGCCTGTGGCATCAATACCGTTGACCATCAGAGGGCTACCGGCATAGAGCAAGCACTTGCCTAAGTATGAGAGCGCCCAGATCTTATTCGGACGGAAGGCATTCTTGGTCTTCGTAGGAGCACCAGTCTGAGTAGCATCCCAATCAACAGGCAGCAGTTCTGCTGCTTTCTGGAAGTCGGCTGCCATGCTCTCGGCATTCTCGGCATAAGTCTTAGGACGAGGCAGATTGAACTCTGCGCTTGCCTCCAGAGGCTCGGTCATATAAGGCAGAGGACCCCAATAGCTAGTCAACATGAAATAGAACCATGCACGGAAGAAGTAGAGCTGACCAGCAATCATGTTACGCTGCTCAGTAGTAGCATCCTTCAGCAATCCCTGCTCAATAGCCTGGAGACCCATGTTGGCCTGACGAATAGCATACCAGCCACCGCCCCAGAGGGATTTATTGAAACGGTCACCATCTACACTCCATGAACGATCAAGGAAACAGTCACCCTTGTTGAAATAACTACGGTAGTTTCCGTTATCAATCTGGAAGCCCATGAGGTACTCACCATTACCAGTAGTAATCACCTCGTCTTCGCCCCAGTTGAACGAACTTACCCAATAAGATTTTGCCAGATCAGGGATGACATTATACATCACCTCGATATAGCCCTGGAAATTGGAAAAGTTCTTAAACGCATCCTCCTTTTGAAGCACAGACTCAGAGTCACGCTCAAAATAATCGGTACATGAGGTCAAACCCATCGTACCTGCGAGTAATGCGCAAAAAACATATATAAATAATGATTTTTTCATCTTTCTATATTATATTATAATGTAACTCTAAGACCTAAATTGAAACGGCGCTGTGTAGGATATGCGCTCCAGCCACCAGTATTCGACTCACGGTCGTCAGGCATATCTGTCCAAAGAGCAAGGTTATTACCATTTACATACAACTTCAGACTCTGCAGACCGGCTGACTTCAGCCACTTCTCCTTAGAGAAGGTATAAGAGATCTCAGCATACTTCAGACGCAGGTAAGAGCCATCGTACATAAAGCGAGTACCATTTGCATAGCTACTCTTCTGGGTCAACCAGCGTGGCAGGGGCACATCGGCATTCATGCTCTGGCTAGTCCAGTAACTACCCTCATGATAGGCTGTGTTACGAGTACCACCAAGGCTCTCCAGGCTGACGGCACGAGACACATTGTTGGTTCCATAGAACTGTACGAATGCGCTCCAGCCCTTATAATCGACACCTATCTGGAAGTTGACGGTGTTCTGGGGATGGCCAGTAAAACCATAAGGAATCTGGTCGTTCTGAGAGATCACACCATCACCATCATAGTCGAGGATGATATAACTACCTGGCTTACGACCACCATCGTCATCATACTCGTCATGAGGCGTACTACCATAGAGTTCATCCCAGTTATTGATCTTACCATTATCTAAATAGGTATAAGTCTGGTCAATAGCTTTACCAGCCTTCTTCTGATATTCGGGCTTGAACATAGGATCATCAGCCTCTACCCACTCACTAACAGCGTGTGTGAATGCAACGTTACCCCACAGGCGCAGGTCTCTGTTAAATGGCTTGCTAAAGCGGAGATCCAACTCGTAACCACTACTTTTCACCTTACCCTTGTTAGCGACAGGAGCCTTACCACCGAAATAAGAAGGAACTGCACGCATGTCACCACCAAGCAAGATGTTGGAACGGTTCTCGTGGAAATAGTCAAACGAACCAGTGATCAGACCACCGAGGAAACCGAAGTCAACAGCGATGTCAGTCTTCTTGGCAAGCTCCCACTGCAGATCATTGTTACCAATCTGGGTCTGTTGCCACCAAGTATAAGGGCTCTTAGCTGGGTCAACACCAGTCATATCCTGACGATAGTTACCAGAGTTTGTCCAAGTGTCACGGAAAAGCCAACGACCATACCTGTTTTCATCAATATAGTCATCACCGATTTCACCATAAGAAGCACGGATCTTCAACATATCAATAATGTGCTTGTCGAGCAGAGGCTTCATGAATTTCTCCTCGCTGACCATCCAACCGATAGCACCAGAGTTGAAGAAGGCAAAACGATTATCCTTAGAGAAGATCTCTGAACCGTTGTATGCACCGTTATACTCCAACATATAGCGATGAGCGAAGTCGTAAGTAGCACGGAATACCCAGTTCTCACGATAATGGGGAGATGCGCTACCTGTTGCATATTGCTCACGGCTCCAGTTACCCATGGCACCAACAGTATGCTGGCCAAAGGTACGGCTGTAATTCAACTGAACAGAGTAGTTCAGACGACGATACAAACCACCGTCAAACATTTCACCTGCACCAGTCTTCCATGCGTTATTGTTCTTGAAGTCAAACTTGTAAAGCGCATCCGGGTCAACGTCGGTATAGGCTCTGCCTGTGTCAGGATCAATCCACTTATGAGGGTTGTCCTCCCAGTCTGTCGTATCATCAACACCACGGAATTTTTGTGTCCAAGGGTTACCCTCCTGGAAAGCATTATCGAAGGCGAGTTTGGCCTGAACATTCAAGCCCTTAGTGATAAAACTCAGATCCTGCTCTAAAGTAAAGTCCGTATTCAGACGGTCGTTGGTGGTATAACCAATACCGTTCACACTCAGGTCCTCCATAGAGTTGGTAGCGGCCTGGGTAGGATTGGGTCTGTAGTAACCAAACGAGCCGTCACTATAAATAGGACGGAAAGAATCAGGAGAAATACCATAGAAAGCAGACCAAACCAGATTCTCATACTGACCCTGGGTGGCCTTCTTGACGGCGTGAGAACCAGAGAGGTTCACATGCAACAGTGTGGTCTTGGTCAGATTGAAGTCAAGATTTGAACGCACATTGATACGGTCATAAGAGAAACCTGGCTCATAGCCGCGGAAGTTAGGCACCTTTTTATAAATATCACCCTCATGAGAGTAGTCGGCATTCACAAAGTACTTCACAAACTTGGTACCACCGGCGAGGTTCACATTTACATTATATGACAAAGCAACGTCCTTCAGCAGTTCATCTACCCAGTCAACGTTTGGATAACGCTCAGCCTCTTCCTGATTGGCCGGATTGCGATATTTGTTCAGACGATTCTGAGTCAGATAATAAGACCAAGCCTCTGGACGGAATGGCAACTCGCTCTCAATTACCTGATTACGAAGATTCAGAGCATCGTAAGCATCCATCATGTCAGGCAGTTTTGAATAACTCTTCAGAGTGGTGCTGGCATTAATGTTAATCGTTGCCTTACCCTCCTGACCACGCTTGGTGGTAATCAGGATAACACCGTTAGCACCACGAACACCGAACACGGCTGTGGCAGAAGCATCCTTCAGCACAGAGATAGACTGCACAGAGTTGATATCAACACTCGACATCGGACGCTCAACACCATCGACAAGGACGAGAGGAGAGCTGGAGTTAGGAGAAGTGACACCACGGATAACAATCTCAGGATCCTCGTCACCAGGCTGTCCTGTAGTACTCATAGTCACAACACCAGGCAGGTTACCTGAAAGTGCTTGTCCAAGACTCGTCACACCACCAGAGCGTTCGAGCGTCTTGGAGTCAGTCTGAGTGATAGCACCCACAACAGAAGCTTTCTTCTGCTGGCCGAAACCTACCACAACCACCTCAGTCAACTGGGTGTTGTCCGTCAGCGTCACTTTAAAGGTACGCTTACTGCCAACTTTCAGTTCCTGAGTATTCATTCCCACATAAGAAATCACAATCGTGGACTTCTCAGAAGGAACACTTAAAGAGAAATTACCGTCAAAATCGGTAACTGTACCGACTGACGTATTCCCCTTTACCACAACAGAGGCACCAATAAGGCCCTCACCGTTAGAATCGACGACCGTTCCCGATATAGCCACTCCATTTTGAGCCCACATCGTTGTACAGAACAACATCGTCAACAAAAGAATACTTAATTTTCTCATTTTGACTGATTTTGATTCATACTGTTTTTTTGGTTTTATTATAATTTTAACTAAGTTAGTCCTACTTTTCACATCGTTTAAGTACTGGCTAGTGCCCTATCGCTAAATTGCGGGTGCAAAATTACATATTTTAAATAAATTATATTTTATTAATAGTATCAAGGACTTATTCAAAAATAACAAGCCGCTATTCCCCAAGCGAAAATCCACTCATTAAACAAAAACCACATACATTTGATATCTTTTATGGTCAGAACCTCATCCCTACTGACAGCAGGAGAATATCTGCTGTGGTTTCCTTGAAGAGAACTTACCTCTGGAATTTTATTTTTAGTTTTTGCATACACTGCATACACTAGCATATTATCTGTCTGATAATCTGCTGATTAGTTAGTGTATGCAAGCAATATTTTAGTGTATGCAACACCAATTATTATCTGTATTCACAGGAAAAGACAGACTGAAACAGGCGTTTTACGTTGGATAACATTTGTCCCAGGGGGTGGGACGTTTAGTCCCATAGGGTGGGACCAATTGTCCCAGGGGGTGGGACAAAAAAATGCCAAACATGTGAAATATCAACAGGTCATATCACAGAAAAGAGGTAATCCCGCCTTCCAAACCATCACCAAATGTATCATTTTGTTTGTTATATGTAACAAAAACAACGGGAAAAGGCTCTGTATCAGCACTTTTCCCGGTAAAGATTTTTTTCAATCAAGAAACGGTCATCAGGAATTACCCGCCTCTAACGTTTGGGAAATACCTTGTTCACGATGGACGATGCGAACCTCAATACCAAATTTTTGATGGATATGTTCGGCTAAATGTTGGGCAGAATAGACGCTACGGTGCTGACCACCAGTGCAGCCAAAGCAGAACATTAGCGAGGTAAAGCCACGCTGGATATAGCGACGCACATGAGCATCTGCCAATTTATAGACAGAATCCAGGAAGGTGAGGATTTCACCATCGTCTTCCAAAAAACGAATAACAGGTTCATCCAGACCCGTTAACTTTTTATAAGGTTCATAACGACCGGGGTTATGAGTGCTTCGACAGTCAAACACATAACCACCTCCGTTTCCGCTCTCGTCTTCGGGAATACCTTTTCCATAAGAGAAACTAAAGACCTTCACCACCAAAGGTCCTTGTGCATCGTATTTGGAGAAAGTGGCAGGACCATCAGCAGGATGGGCATTATAGGGGTTTAAATCTGTTGTCTTGTAACCATCAGCTCGGCTTGCAGTAGCCTCAATCTGAGCAAACTGCGGCAGTTCCGTGAGTCGTTTCAGTACATCCATCAAGTAAGGATAATGGAAGACCGTAGAACTTGAAAGTAGTTCACGCAAATTCTGGATGGCAGGAGGAATACTATCAATAAAATGCTTTTTCTGTTCAAAATAGCCGCGGAAGCCATAAGCCCCTAACACTTGCAATGTACGGAAAAGGACGAACAATGACAACCGGTTAGCAAAATGACGTACAGGAGGAACCTCTGTATAATTTTTCAGCGAACTATAGTACTCATAGATCAAGTCACGACGCAATTTATGAGGATACCTGGCGCTTGCTTGCCATAAGAATGAAGCCAAATCGTAATAATACGGTCCCTTTCGCCCACCCTGATAATCAATGAAGAAAGGATAACCTTCGTGGTTTAGCATAACATTACGAGCTTGGAAATCGCGATACAAGAAGCACTCCGTCTCTGGCACCGGATTATCAGGATCGCTTGTCAGGTCTTTGGCAAACAATCGGAAGTCGGCTTCGAGTTTCAATTCATGAAAGTCGAGTTCTGTAGCTTTCAGGAAACAATATTTGAAATAATTCAAGTCGAAGAGGACACTATCCTGATCAAACTCAGCCTGAGGGTAACAGTTGGAGAAATCAAGTTCACGCGCACCACGAATCTGAATATTCGGCAGTTCCCGGATAGTACGCTTTAAGAGTTCCTGCTCTTTCAGGGTGTAACGACCTCCAGCCTCACGCCCACCCCTGATGGCATCAAAAAGCGACATACTGCCCAAGTCTGTCTGCAAATAACGTAACTGGTCGTCAGATGCAGCCAGTATTTGTGGAACAGGAAGTTTGCGGCGTGTGAAATGCTCTGTAAGATAAATAAAAGCATGATCCTCATCACGACTTGTACCTATCACACCAACAACGGTCTGACCATCAGGATCAGTCAGACGAAAATAAGTACGATTACTTCCACCCCCAGGAATCTGCTGGACATTAGCTGGTTCAGCACCCTTCCATTCCCTATATAGTTCTATCAACTTTTGCATACTGCGGGCAAAGGTAATCATTTTCTACGAAAAAAAAGCATAAAGACAAAAAAAACCGAGTGTCTCACGACAATCGGTTCCAAAAACAAACTACTTAAAAACTAATCTACTAAAACAAATCAAAAAAAATATCTTTCATTCTGATGTATCTAATACTATTATGCGAACAGCAAGTCTAACTATTCACGATGCAAAGGTAAGTGGTTTTTAATCAATTACCAAGTTTTTGGAATAAAAAAATGTTGTGTGCGCACAAAAGAATCAAAAAAAAGGGATGGATTAATCAACCCATCCCTTGATTTGTTATGTTGGCTTAGCAAAATTATATCATTTTCACCAACTTGCTTAATACTATAAGATTACATCATGCCGCCCATGCCTGGAGCACCTCCCATCGGCATAGCAGGCTCCTTTTCAGGCTTGTCGCAGATGAGGCACTCTGTGGTGAGGAACATGCCAGCAATAGAAGCGGCATTCTCCAAAGCCACGCGAGCTACCTTAGCCGGATCGATGACACCAGCCTCTCGCAGATCCTCATACACATCGGTGCGGGCATTGTAACCAAAATCGCCCTTACCCTCGCGTACTTTCTGTACAACAACAGCACCCTCACCACCAGCATTGGTTACGATCTGGCGCAAAGGCTCCTCGATAGCACGGCAAATAATATTGATACCTGTCTGCTCGTCAGCATTATCGCCCTTCACGTCTTTCAGAGCCTCCTGAGCGCGGATGTAGGTTGTACCACCACCTGCCACGACACCTTCCTCGATGGCAGCACGAGTAGCACAGAGAGCATCGTCAACACGATCCTTCTTCTCCTTCATCTCAACCTCACTGTTTGCACCAACATAAAGAACTGCTACACCGCCAGCCAACTTTGCCAGACGCTCCTGCAGTTTCTCCTTGTCGTATGATGAAGTAGTAACTTCAATCTCCTTCTTAATCTGAGCGATACGATCCTGGATGGCCTGCTTGTCGCCGGCACCATTCACGATGGTTGTATTATCCTTCGAAACAGTTACTTTGTCACAAGTACCCAGCATCTCAAGTGTAGCCTGCTCCAGTTTCAGTCCCTTCTCCTCGCTGATCACAACGCCACCAGTCAGTGTTGCAATATCCTCGAGCATGGCCTTACGACGATCACCAAAGCCAGGAGCCTTTACTGCGCAAATCTTCAAGCCGCCACGCAAACGGTTTACAACGAGTGTAGTCAGAGCCTCTGAATCAACATCCTCAGCAATCACCAATAAGGGGCGTCCGCTCTCAGCAGCAGGCTGCAGGATGGGTAAGAAGTCCTTGATGTTAGAGATCTTCTTGTCGTAGATGAGAATGTAAGGATTCTCCATCACGCACTCCATTTTCTCAGAGTCGGTGATAAAGTAGGCTGACAGATAACCACGATCGAACTGCATACCCTCAACGACACCAATGTGAGTATCACGGCTCTTGCTCTCCTCGATGGTGATAACACCGTCCTTAGAAACCTTGCGCATAGCCTCAGCCAGCAACTCACCAATCTCCTTATCGTTATTGGCAGATACGGTTGCTACCTGTTCAATCTTATCATAGTTGTCACCTACCAGCTCAGCACTCTTAGCGATGTGCTCAGTAACAGCCTTCACAGCCTTGTCGATACCACGCTTCAGATCCATAGGATTGGCACCAGCAGTGACGTTCTTCAGACCCTCTGAAACGATAGCCTGAGCCAAAATGGTAGCAGTTGTGGTACCGTCACCAGCATCATCACCAGTCTTGGAAGCAACGCTCTTAACGAGCTGTGCGCCAGTATTCTCGAACTTGTCCTCCAGTTCAATCTCTTTGGCTACGGTTACACCATCCTTAGTAATCTGAGGAGCACCAAATTTCTTTTCAATAACTACGTTGCGTCCCTTTGGACCAAGTGTTACCTTCACTGCGTTTGCCAACTGATCGACGCCCTGCTTCATTGCGTCACGAGCATCAATATTGAATTTAATATCCTTTGCCATAATCTTTCAAAATTTAAAAATTAAATAATTTAAAAATGTAACAATTTGATTTTTACATTTCGATTATTTTTCAATAATCGCCAGAACGTCGCTCTGACGCATCATCAGATACTTCTCGCCCTCAAACTCCAGCTCTGTACCACTATATTTGCCATAGAGCACTTCGTCGCCAGCCTTTAAAATCATCTCTTCGTCTTTGGTGCCATTGCCTGTAGCAACAATTTTACCATGCAAAGGTTTCTCCTTAGCGGTGTCAGGAATAATAATACCGCCAATCTTCTCTTCTGCAGGTGCCGGCAATACCAGCACGCGGTCTGCTAATGGTTTGATGTTCATAATTCTTAATATTTTTGAGTTATACCTTATTAATATATATAGGCGGAACAGTTATTTTACCGCTCCGCCTATCACTCAGCCAAAACCGTGCCAACCATTAAGGGTATGACACATTGTCAGCGACTTATGCCATTGATGACAACATTTCTTACCGTTGTGCCTTCTATCATCGTCTTGTCGAATGCATTTTTTTCATCACTGACTTTGACGTTCTCAAAAACGAAATCTTTCAGAATATACTTGTCGGAGATTCCTACATCAAAGAAATTACGACAGTCCATCTCTATATTTCTGATGGTGATATTATTGCACTGCGAGACAGGCATATCCTGACGATCCTCAGGCTTAAAGAACTGAGTCCAAGGGCGCACAACCAGGAACGATCCGCACTTACCTTTAATATCGCTAACTGTCACATATTCATAATGTTGCGGCGTATCAGGACGCATTTTCAACCAAAGTACACGAGTCGCAGATTTAACGTCAATACGACGTAATATCACGTTATGGTCATCAAGACTTTCCGACCCGAGTGTCAGACAACCGTGAACCTTTCCATAAGTACAATCCTCAATGATAATGTTAGAGCAAGGGCCATTGTCTGGATTCTTGTCAGCCCATGTGCCTTTACCACCTTTTAACACCACAGCATCATCATTCACATGCATATAGCAACCATGGATTAGCACATTCTTGCAGACATCGAGATCGATGGCATCCGTACTCGGACCGCCACGTCTGGGATCCAAAGGTGTCACATTTTCCGTTGGGGCAAAGATAAAACAACCCAGATAACGGACATTTTCACATCGATAGAGATGATTTGTCCAGAACGGTGAATTGATGATTTTAACATCCTGCACCGTCACGTTCTTCGAATTAGAAATATACACATTTCGAGGTCGCATGGCCTCCAGATTTGTACATTGGTGATTGTATAGACGACGGATCCAGAACTCCTCCCAGTATTTCTGGCCGTTGCCGTTAATGGTGCCAGGCCCCGTTATTGTAAAGCCATCTACACCATCAGCATTTACCAAAGCAGCGAAATAATTGAGGGTTTGTCCCTCCATACGGGTCTTTACAATCTTAAAATCACGAATACGGTCGGACCCCTTCAGTTCCCCACCCTCTTCTATCTGGAGATGAGTGCCTGGTTTAAAGAAGAGAGAGCCACTGACAAATGTGCCTCTTGGAATGACGACCACACCGCCCCCCTCAGCAGCACAACGATCAATTACTGCCTGAAGTGCCTTAGTTTGAACAGCATCAGTCCAACGATCGACACCATATTCAGTCACATCATAATGTTTCATCCCTGATACATCCACACGGGAAGTATCACTAAACCAGGCTGATATTTCCTGACCATCTGGCCAATATTCTACAGCCTTATTCTTCTTACCAGTCATTACCAATGGTACAAGGAAAGCAACCATCATCAAAAATGTACGATTTTTCATCTTCTGATCTGTTTATTAAGTAGTTTATCGACTGCAAAGGTATATTGAAAATCTGATTAAACCAAATTTTTTATTGAAGATGTGCCTTTCTTTCAAAAAAATGTGTACCTTTGCAATCGGATATCCAAATAATAGACAACTTATTATGAAACAATTCTTCAAAATGACACTTGCCACCGTATGTGGTATTGTGATCTTCATGGTCGTAATGGGATTCTTCTTAGTCATCTCGTTACTAGGAATGGTGGCTAGCGATTCTGCCTCTACCAAAGTTAAGGAGAACTCCGTTTTTGTTATTAAGCTTGATGGCATCATCAATGAACGTGCCGAAGAAGGTTCGCCTCTTAGTGAATTGATGGATATGGGCGACATGGATGCCATGGGACTTGATGACCTGATCAGCAGTATCCGCAAAGCACGGGATCATGAAGATATCAAAGGCATCTATCTTGAAGGTGGCCTTGCTTCGTTCGACTCCCCTGCTACAGCCCAGCAGTTGCGTGATGCTCTCAAAGACTTCAAAAAGAGTGGAAAATGGATTGTAGCTTACGCAGACCAGTACATGCAGGCAAGCTATTATGTGGCTTCTGTAGCTGATAAAATATACCTCAACGGTGAGGGAATGATAGACTTCAAGGGACTTGGTGGCAAAAGCGAGTACTATAAAGGCCTTTACGACAAATTAGGCATAAAATACCAAGCAGCCAAAGTCGGTAAATACAAGAGTTATGTGGAGTCTAACACCATGACAGGCATGAGCGAATACGACCGTGAACAGCGAACCGTTTACCTGAACGGCATCTGGAACTATTGGTTGAAGGAAATCTCCGAAGGTCGTAAGGTCAAGGCGGAACAACTGAACCAACTGGCAAATGACAGTATTGTCATGTTTGCCGACAACAAGGATTATATCAAAGCTGGCCTCATTGACAAGATTCTATTTCCAGAAGAGATTAAAGCAGAGATTAAAAGCCGACTCAAACTCGACAAGGACGAAGATATTCCTCAGCTGACGCTCTCCAACATGCTCAAAGTAAAGTCAGAGAAAAATGAGGAAGGCGATAAGATCGCTGTTTATTATGCCTATGGCAGCATCGTCGATAATAGCGCTATGGATCTGCTGTCAGGTGGTGGACATAATATCGTAGGAAAAACAACTGCAGAAGACCTTCGTAAACTGGCTGACGATGAAGACATTAAAGCGGTAGTATTCCGCGTGAACTCTGGTGGTGGTAGCGCCGTAGCCTCTGAACAAATCCGCCATGCGGTAAAACTATTGAAGGCCAAAAAGCCTGTTGTGGTATCCATGGGTGGAGCTGCTGCCTCTGGCGGATACTGGATCAGTTCACCAGCCAACTTCATTTATGCCGAGCCAACAACGATAACAGGCAGTATTGGTATTTTTGGTATGGTTCCGAATTTTAGCGGTTTGGTCACAGACAAACTCGGTATAACCTTCGACGGTGTAAAGACAAACAAATACACAGATGCTGAAGAAAATCTGGTATTAGCAAAAGACAATGCAGATGAGATGAAATACCTTCAGGGGCATATCGATCGTGGCTATATCAGTTTCCTCAATATCGTATCTGAGGGGCGTGGCATGAAGCCTGAAGAGGTTGATTCTATCGCACAAGGTAGAGTATGGTTGGCTACTGATGCTGTCAAGATTAAACTTGTAGATAAACTGGGAAGTCTTGACGATGCCATCAAGAAAGCAGCAGAGTTGGCCAAGGTAAAAGATTTCTATACAGTAACCTATCCCGGCAAAGGCGACTGGATGGATAACCTGTTCCCCAAGGAGAACAAGGGCACTTACCTCGACGGTGAGCTCCGCCTGCTACTCGGTGACCTTTATCAGCCGCTGATGGAAATACGCCAGACCATCAAGGACGGTAGCCGCATCCAGGCTCGCATGCTTGAAGATATTCGTGTAAAATAACTATTCATGGAAGGCGACCTCATCACTATAAACAAAAGTCTGCGCCCTCTAAGCCGACTCTACGGCTGGGGTGTTGCCTTCAGGAACCTACTCTTTGATATGGGTATTCTGAAAAGCCGTTCCTATTCGACGCCAGTTATCTCTGTGGGTAACATCACAGTTGGCGGAACAGGAAAGACTCCACATGTTGAATACCTTATCCGGTTATTGAAGGGCCAAATGAGCGTCGCCATGCTCAGCCGAGGCTACAAGCGAAAGACTACAGGTTTCCTGTTGGCCGACAAAAACACCACCAGCCGCGAAATAGGTGATGAGCCATATCAGATTTACAAGAAATTCCCTGATATCACTGTGGCTGTGGACCAGAAGCGTACACGTGGCATTGAGAAACTCATTGGGAGAGAGGCTGGCAAGGATATTGACGTCATTATCCTCGATGATGCCTTCCAGCACCGCTATGTTAAACCGGGTATCAATATCCTGCTTGTAGATTATCACCGTCTTATCATTTATGATGAGTTATTGCCAGCAGGACGCTTACGCGAACCGGTAAAAAGCAAGAACAGGGCAGACATTGTTATTGTCACCAAATGCCCCACCGACTTGAAACCTATGGACTTTCGAGTTATTACAAAAGCGTTGAATCTTTTCCCGTACCAACAGTTATACTTCTCCACCCACAAGTACGAATCACTTCAACCTGTATTTAATAGGTCAGACAAGAATATTTCTAAAAGGATTGAAGCATTGTCGGACGAAAACGTTCTTTTAGTGACAGGCATTGCCTCACCCGAACAAATGAAGCTCGATCTGCAGCCTTATGCCAAACGGATTGAGCCATTGGCTTTTGATGACCACCACCAGTTTACAGCCAAGGATGTAGCTCGCATCAACGAGGCCTTCAAAGCCCTTTCCTCCCCCAAACTCATTGTTACCACAGAGAAGGATGTCACGCGCCTAAAAGATATGAATGGCCTTAGCGATGAAGTGCGTCAGCAACTCTATGTATTACCTATCTACATTACCTTAATGCAGGATCAAGAAGAAGCATTCAACAAGAATATTTTAGGATATGTACGAAAGAATTCAAGAAACAGCATCCTGGTTAGAGACAAGGATGACCACAAAGCCCAAGACAGCGATAGTTCTGGGGACAGGCCTCGGACAATTAGCTTCAGAAATAACTGACACATACGAGTTTCCCTATCAAGAAATCCCCAACTTCCCTGTATCAACTGTTGAAGGCCATAACGGCAAACTGATCTTTGGCAAACTTGGTGGAGTGGATATCATGGCCATGCAGGGTCGTTTCCATTTCTATGAAGGTTATTCAATGAAGGAAGTCACCTTCCCCATACGTGTTATGTATGAGTTAGGAATCAAGACTCTCTTCGTCTCCAACGCCGCTGGTGGCATGAATCCCCAATTCAAGATTGGAGATCTCATGATTATTACTGATCATATCAACTTCTTCCCAGAACATCCACTTCGTGGCAAGAATTTCCCCACAGGACCGCGTTTCCCAGATATGCACGAACCTTATGACCTCTCTTTGGTGACACTTGCAGATGAAATAGCCCAGGAGAAAAACATCAAGGTACAGCACGGTGTCTATGTCGGCGTACAAGGTCCCACTTTCGAAACCCCTGCTGAATACAAAATGTATCGATTGCTTGGTGGCGATGCGGTTGGTATGTCCACAGTTCCTGAGGTTATAGTAGCCCATCACTGCGGCATTCGCACTTTTGGTATATCTGTCATAACAGACCTGGGCGGATTTGACAAACCTGTAGAAGTCAGCCACGAAGAGGTACAGGAGGCTGCCAATCAAGCACAGCCTCTTATGACGGAAATTATGCGTGAAATGATTAAGAGAAGTTAGGCATGGATATTGCGAAGATAGGTGAGTTTGGACTGATAGACCGTCTCACGAACGACTTAGAAATAAAAAACCAAAGCACCTTGAAAGGTGTGGGCGATGATTGTGCAGTTCTCTCATATCCCGACAAGGAAGTACTTGTCACTACAGACATGTTGATGGAGGGTGTTCATTTCGATCTCACTTATATTGATCTGAAACATCTCGGTTATAAGTCAGCAATGGTCAACATCAGCGATGTATTCGCCATGAATGGAACTCCACGACAGATAACTGTATCATTGGCCATCAGTAAACGCTTTTCTGTTGAAGACATGGAAACCTTCTATAGCGGTCTGCGTCTGGCTTGCGACAAATGGGGAGTTGACATTGTTGGCGGAGACACGACATCCAGTTATACAGGAATGGCCATTAGCATCACTTGCATAGGCGAAGCTAAAAAAGAAGATATAGTCTATCGAAATGGCGCAAAAGACACTGATCTTATATGTGTATCAGGTGATCTGGGGGCAGCCTATATGGGCCTTCAACTATTAGAACGTGAAAAAAGTGTCTATTATAGTCAAGTAGAGGAAGCCAAACGAAAAGGCGACAAGCGCGCCCTTGAAGAACTGGCACACTTTCAACCAGATTTCAGCGGTAAGGAATATCTGCTACAGCGACAATTGCAGACCGAAGCCCGAGGTGATATTATCGAAAAACTCAAGAAAGCAGGTGTTCATCCCACAGCAATGATGGACATCTCCGATGGTTTATCTTCCGAATTAATGCACATCTGCAAGCAATCAGGTGTCGGATGCCGCATCTACGAGAAAAACATCCCGATTGACTATCAAACGGCAGTGATGGCTGAAGAGATGAATATGAATGTTACCACATGTGCCCTCAATGGCGGTGAAGATTACGAACTTTTGTTCACTGTTCCCATTGGCGATCATGAGAAAATTGAGCAAATCGACGGTATTAAGCTTATTGGCCACATCACTGATGCAAAATTCGGAAAAGTGCTCGTAACCCGTGATAATCAGGAGTTTGAGCTCAAAGCTCAAGGTTGGAATCCACTCTCATAGGCAATGGCCTAAAAACTTTTTTGCAAAATAATTGCAGAAAAGTTTGGTGGGTTCAAAAAAAGTTAGTACCTTTGCACCCGCAAACGAAAGGATTGAGAGCATCGGACTGAAAATCCGTGTGTCCCCGGTTCGATTCCTGGAGGTACCACTCCTCCTTTCATTAGCCCGGTTTCGCGTTATGGCGGCCGGGTTTTCTTTTTATAACCTAAACAAATCAAATTATGGGAATAGTCATTGGCATTGACGTGGGTATATCTACCACAAAAATAGTTGGAATCAAAAATGGGAAGGTATCAGCACCCATCCGCATTACAGCAGCCGATCCAATCACATCACTATATGGAGCTTTCGGAAAATATCTACATGACAATGATATCGATCTGAAAGATGTAGAGCAGGTTATGCTCACTGGTGTTGGTGCTGCATATATTGACCAGCCGATCTATGGATTACCCACAGCCAAATCACAAGAGTTTATGGCCGACGGCCTTGGTGCCCGTTTTGAGTCAAAACTTGACCATACGATTGTTGTTTCAATGGGAACAGGTACATCATTCGTCAAATGCGAAGGCGATGAGATGAAACATATAGGTGGTATTGGTGTTGGAGGAGGGACTCTAGCTGGTCTGGCACGAATCATGCTCAATACAAGCGATATCAAGCAAGTAGCAAACATGGCCAAACAAGGGAACGTGCGCAATATCGACTTAACCATCGGTGACATCAGCGCTCAACCATTGCCAGGTCTGCCAATGGACACCACCGCCTCCAACTTTGCACGTGCGCAAAGCGATGCCAAGAAAGAAGATATTGCTGCAGGAATTATTAAAATGGTACTCCAGTCTATTGGTTCTGCTGCTTGGCTAGCATCATTAGGAAGCGATATTCGAGATTTCGTTCTCATTGGCAATCTCTCACTCTTGCCCCAATGCAAAGAAGTATTTCCTGCACTGGAAAAACTTTATGATATCCGCTTTCATATCCCCAAGTACTCGCAGTACTGCACTGCTATTGGTGCAGCACTTGACTATACTATCAACCAACAGAAATAAACTCGGCAGGTGTAATACCTGTCTTTTCTTTAAATTTCTTCTGGAAATAGCTGCGATCTGCAAAACCACAGTGTTGGGCAACAGTTTCGTTGCTCCATTCCGGATGCTCTCGGATGACTCGCTTAGCCTCTTCTATACGCAGATTGGTCATCCATTCGCTATATTTAAGGTCCTTCATCCTAAGCCAATTGGATAGCAAATACTGGGGCAGCCCAATCTCTTCGGCCACAGTGGGCAGTTTCTGGCCACTCTTCAGATAGCCACCATGCTCTATCCACTTATCAACAGCCAAATTCACACGATGCATCGCCTCTGTATCAACGATATGCTCCTGATTGCTTGTTTTCCTTACATTGACAGCCTCTGCTTCTTCCATCTCTGCATGCTGCTCAGCCTCCATGACATTCATGGCAGCCGCACTGACCACATAAAGGCAGAAGCTATCGACCAAATAGAAGATACCTACAAACATAAGCAATGCAAAAACAGGCAACCACCAACCATTGGTAAAAATGATGAAAGGTACCATGGCGGCCATCATTGCCAAAAAGACGACACTTACCCGCATCCAGTTCAGCGCATTGTCATTATCTCGGTCGTAATAGTTTTCCATAATTTTTTTCAGACCATTCAGGAAATGGAGATGACGCACCAGATAATAACCCTGCATACCAGCATACAAGATAGCCGCCACAATTTTAGCCATATCCAACGATATCGGATCATTCTCCGACAAGCCTAGTCCAACCATAACCATTGCCCCTATCCAAGCAGGTACACCGATATATTTATCAAGTTTAGACATATGGCCACGTCGCAACAGATAAAGCAACGTCAATGAAAACATGATGGAACATGGAATGAATATGGCAATATTAAGCATAATAGCCTGCGACAGATGGCCTGTAGTACGCAATTGTAGAGTATATTGTAACAAGAACTGAATACCCAACAATGCAGTACTGCACGCCAACAACCAACGGGCACGGCTGAAAAGCCATATTGATCTGACGGGTAACATGAGCAACTTCACTGTTAGAAGCGCCATGAGCATCACTGCTGCAAATTGAACCTTTTCCATTTTCGAGGCAAAATTAAGAAAAAACCACAATTAAGCCAACTTTTTTGTGTAAATTTCTCGAATTTACACAGCTATTTATCGCAAATTACACACCTTTATCGATTTTTCCACATAAATTCTAAAAATGTGTTCATATATTTGCATCATCAAACCATAGACCTGACCATTTAAAAAATAGACCATAGGCCTGACCATTATTAAAATATGAACCATAGACCTGACCATTATTAAAATACAAAAATAGACCATAAACCTAACCATTAAATTTAAAAAATCTGGCGTAGATGGATTATCAGTTCTACCAAACAGTTTTATATCTCGCCGGGGCAATCAATCTCATGATTGCCTTGGTGCTGATTCATAATAATATATGGTATCGCTATTATGACTTGTATCACCGTTCTCGCATATTCGTAGCCTTGAACTTTATGATTTTTGGCATCGGATTTCTGATACATGCGTGTTTCGGATGGCGTCTAACATGGCCTGGAGCAGCATCAGCCCTTACTGTCAGTTATTTCCATAGTGGAGCCATACTCTTCGGATGGAGCCACATTTCATTATTGCGTCCTGACTACCTGACACGTCGTGTCGTCGTCAGAGATCTCACAATCTTCATCGTCGGCCTTGCTGCCTACTGGACATCAGTAGCCAACATGTCACTCTTCAGGTTACATATTGCATTTACGATATTTTTTGTCCATGCAGCATTCATTGCTCTCACCTTCTATCGCACTTATTTCCGTGTCCGCCATAACATCCAGCAACTACCCTCAGGCGGTCAAGCACCTATATGGTGGACAGAAGATACCAAACGCATCGTTCTGAGCGCACATAATTCATTCATCATCGGCTGTCACCTGATCATACTTTTCGGATTGGGGAGCATTGCTATCACTGCAGCTTTCCCCCATGAAATATGGCCATACAGTCTGCTCACGATGTTAGGAATTGCCGTATTCTGTTACATTTTCTATTCACTCGTAGAATACGGAAACGTGATAGAATCAGCCACCTATGCAACAGAGAGGCCCATCAACTGACATTCTCATTGAGATTCCGCTGGAGGAAAAAGTCTTTTGTTGCCAAAAAGAAGGTCAGTACACCGGAAGCGTTGATGATGACTACCATCCAGAAGGCTGCCTCATAACTAATCAACTCTGAGATGATGCCACCAATAAGAATACCAAGTCCCATACCGATGTCCCAAGAAATGAGGATAGTGGAATTCGCTGTACCCCGCTGATTGTTTCGAGCCGTACAGATGGTCATATTCTGGAAAGCGGGCCACATGTGGCCGTTACCGAGACCTATTAGCAATGCTGATCCGTAATACCCTACCCAACCAGGCATCAGAATAAATAAGGTATAGCCAATGAGCGAGATGACCATGCCTTGTTCTGCATGCCTTGTAAGTCGTCCTTCCCGTAATGCCTTGCCTCCCTGAAGTCTTGACAATATTAGACCAACAGAACAGAGAAGGAAATAAGTGCCCGTCCCACCAGTAATACCCATCACCTCCTTACTATAGATAGCCAGATAGTTGCTGAGCACACCAAAACTAAATCCGAAGGCTACCATGTTCAGCCCAAGAAGCCAGCCGCGCACCAAGAAGAAACGATCGAGAGATAGTTTCGACTTATTACACACAATCTCTTTTTCTGGGAATTTTACCGTAGCATCAATCAACCATCCTATACAGGCCACAATCAGTGCCAGCCAGAACAGCAACTCGAAATTACCAGTATATTTATAGATAAAGATTCCTATCGTTGGTGCAATAGCCATAGAGAGGTTATTGCTAAGTCCATAGTAGCCAATACCCTCCGTACGGCGACTTGAGGGCAAAACGTCAATGGCAGCAGTAGAATTAGCCACTGTCAAAGCGCCAAAGGGACCACCATGCAGTGTTCGCACAATGGTAAATATCAGCATCGTTGAAGCAGCCAAATAACCTGCGAAAAAAAAAGCAAAAGTACCAAAACACACCATCAATACCAAACGGCGTGGGAAGGAATCGACGAAATAACCACTAAAAGGACGGAATAGCAAGGCTGTGACAGTATAACCAGAAAGAACCAGACCGATAACATCCTTGGTCGCCCCAAAATGTTCGCTCAAATAGAGAGGCAACAAGGGCGTGAGTACATAAAAAGCAAAAAACAGCGTAAAGTTCGCTGCCATCACCTTACAGTAATTCTGATTCCAAAGTCGTTCCATCGTTTCGGCTGCAAAGGTACGCAAAAGCAACCAATAATCTCACAATCAAAAATTAAACAATGTTAACGTCGTTTTACATTTGACCTTTTTACTACGTCTATTAGGATATTATTATCAACACAGTATGAAAAGAATCATTATTCTATCAACACTCGCTTTGATGGCTATAGTCGGCAAGGCGCAAAATCTAAAACTAAACGAATGCAACACACAATACATCATATTCGGTTCGGCTTTCAAGAACCTCCAAAAGTAAACAAGAATCCCCTCGCCAATAGCGGGGGGATTTACTTTGCTATAGATGTGAGGGGATTCCTATTCTATTCAGATAACGTGTAGTCCGAGGAATACCATCAAGCCATTCATCAAGATCCAGAAGATGGCGAAAGGCATCGTCTTACGCATGATGTCACCGTCTTGGCCCTCCATATCGCATGCGGCAGTTGCAATCGCAATACTCTGTGGAGAGAGCAGTTTACCGCCCTCTGAACCTGCACAGTTAGCGGCTGCGAGCCAGTTGGTCTCACTTCCGGTAACCCCAAAGAATGTGCCCTGATTCACAAGGCCGAGGTCGCTGGCAGCCGTTGCCTGCAACTTGCCAAAGAGAATATTCGCATTCGTAGCACTGCCGGTCACAAACGTTCCGATCGAACCGATCAGCGGTGCAAAGAATGGGAAGGCGGCTCCAGTGAGTAGCACGAGTCCTTTGGCGATATCATTCGTCATACCCGTATTGTTCATCAGCATCGCCATCGCTACCAGACAACAGATCGTGACAACCGTCTTCTGCAAATTCAGTGTCGTCTTTGCCAGCAGCGTCATCAGTTTACCAAAGCTCATACCTTGAATCAGACCACCGATCACTGCACCAAGGAAGATCATCAGACCAGCATTTGAAAGCCAGCCGAACTTAAAGGTATTGCCGATAACGGGCAGGTCAAACTTCGTGACTAAGGTCGTATTCAGCAATTCGTTGATGGGAGGTACAATCTTGCTGCTGATGAGAATAAAGAAGATGATCAGTCCATAAACGCTCCAAGCCTTCAGCGTTTTCGCCAGACCGAAATGGTGCTTCTCGACAATCACTTCATCGACAGGATTTTCATCGCGGATAAACAGTTTATTGTATATCAGCATAGCGATGATTGCAGCCACAGAACCGAGGATAGCAGGTGTTTCGGGACCGATAAAGTGGGCACAGCAGAACTGGACAATGATCGAGAAAGAGCCCACGAAGAGCGCAATACACAGATTCTTGACAATCTTCGTTCGGTCGGTCATCATCAGAATCAGGAACGGCGTGATAAAGAACATCAGCGAGAGTTGCAGAATGATGAAGGTAGCGACCTCACAGAGTTCTTCTGGTGTTGCAACACCACTGACAGCGACCTGATTGGCCAGTGTCGTTGCGGGCAGACCTACCGCACCGAAGCCTACAGCCACCGTATTGGCCACCAGACAGATAACAGCCGAGAACATCGGTTTGAAACCCAGTCCTATCAGGATGGCAGCAGGAATAGCCACTGCCGTTCCGAAACCAGCCATACCCTCGAGTACACCACCAAGTCCCCATGTCAGCAATAGCACCAGCAAGCCTTTGTCGGAGGTCATCTGAATAAACTGCGTCTTAATCGTCTCAATCTCCTTGGTCTCACAAAGGATATTGTAACTGAAGATGGCGCAGATAATAATCAGAATAATGGGGAAACAAGCCTTGAGGAAGCCTTCTACGACCGACCACAGCGTAATGCCATAAATAGAGACACCCGCATATTTCTCTGGCAGGATGCCCATGGCAGGTACGGCAAACAAAGCCAAAACGATTGTAACGGCAAGAGTTACTACGGCACTCTTGTAGCCAGACACCTTAAAGCCCATCATCAACACGATGAGCAGCAGGATTGGGATAACAGATACTAATGCTGTCATAGGTTTTTTAGTTATTTGAATAATCGAATCATTTGTTCTTAAATGAATTCTTTGCAAATATACGAGATTTTTTTGAGACTACAGTTCTTTTTTTAGTGAAAAAAACAAAAACGATATATGCCATACCCGATTTTTTCGTAACTTTGCCAAATAGAAACATGATGCTTTAGAAATGAACTACCCTTTGGAGCCACATGGAGAAATGATTCTCCAGCAATACCGCGACTATCAGCCTATCTTCAAAAGGCTGGACGAACTCGTCTTTAATCACCTGTCTCGCACCCTTCAAGAACAGGGAATCTATGTTACCTCCATCGAGCACCGCATTAAGCAAGAAGCCTCGTTGGCCGGTAAACTCATGCGCAAAGGTCACAAATACACTGATATCAACAGTCTGACCGATATCGTGGGTGTACGTATCATCACTTTCTATACGGATGATGTCGATAAGGTGGCTGCCATCGTCAAACGAGCCTTGGACGTCGATTGGAAGGAATCGGTCGATAAACGTAAGTTGCACGATCTCGACAGTTTCGGCTACAACTCGCTGCACTATATCTGCCGACTTCCGAAATCCGTGATCGACGACCCAAAGATGCCCGAGTTAAACACGATACGTTTCGAACTGCAGATGCGCACAGCCCTTCAGCACGTCTGGTCAACCATCGAGCACGACACTGGTTATAAAGGTGGTGTGAAGATTCCTCGCGAGTATTTGCGTCAGTTCAGTCGTCTGGCTGGTATGTTGGAACTCATCGACGACGAGTTCAGTCGTCTGCGCGCCACGCTCACCAACTATCGTCGTCGCGTACAGTCGCTCGTGGCTTCAGGACAACTCGACGATGTAGAGCTCGACAGCGATTCGTTCCACAGTTATCTCGAACTCCATCCATTCGACCGTCTGAATCGTCGCATAGCCGCTGTGAACCAGGCAGAGATCTACCCCACTACACTCAGGCCCTTCATGCATGTGTTCGAGAAGTTCGGCTTCACCACCCTGGGGGATGTTGACCGCTTCATTTCCGATAACAGCGAAGATGCTTACCAGATGGCGCTCTCTCAACTCGCATTCACCGATCTCGACATCCTCTCTGAGAACATCGGCTTGCTGAATCTCTGCATTGTCCACACCTTGAAGAATGGTGGTGGCCAGCAGGGCATTGCGCAACTCTACGACATCATCTACGGAACTCGACCAGAGAACTCCGAAATGGCAAGTATCACTGTCGAGCAGGCCTCTTCCCTCGCTTTCATGCAGAATTCTGCGAAGTAACGAAGGAAGAGACCTCCTGACGGTCAATTATTCTTTTTAGGAGTTGTACACTCGTTTACCAGATAGACGATGCTCATATACGGTATGCCCGTATTGGTTTCCAAGCCTATCTCACAGGTACGACTGTTGGAATAGCCCACTTCGATATGGTTCTGCTCAATCTGCGGACGCAGTTTACGAAGAGCATAACTGTTCATTTCGGGGAAGGTAAAGCCTCTGTCGCCAGCAAAACCGCAGCAGCCTACGCCTTCTGGCAGGAACACCTTTGTCGAACAGAGTTTGGCCAGTTCCACCATATCTTTATCGACACCCATCTGCCTTGTTGAGCAGGTAAGATGGAGGGCTACGGGACGATCAATAGGATGAAAATCAAGACGGTCAACGAGATAAGTCATGATAAACTCTGCTGGTTCATAGAGTTTCATCTTCTTCATCACCTTCTTCATGCGATGCAGACAAGGACTCTGGGCACAGAGCACCGGATACTTGCCTTGTTCTGATGCCTTCCAGATGGCTGCTTCGAGTTCGGCACTCTTACGGTCTGCGATGTCGAGCATGCCCTTCGACTCCCAGATCTGGCCACAGCACATCTTCTCCATCCCTTCTGGGAATATCACTTCATAGCCAGCCTTCGCCATCAGTTGGATAACCTCGTCCACCAGGTCGTGAATCTTTCCGCCACGTTTCGACTGGCCCATGGTCTGATTGATACAACTGGGGAAGTAAACGACTTTCAGTTCTTTATGTTCCGCTTCATGTTTGGGTACCGACTTCTCGATGATAAACTGCGTAAGGTCTGAGGGTTTGGGCTGGCGCCGTTTCTTGGGCATCGCCGTTGTCCATAGCGGCATTCCCATCTTGTTCATGGTGCGACACACCGTTGTCATCAGCGTGGGACCGAGGGTGATATGAGCCAGATGGGCCACATCGAGCACGACGCGCAGTCCACTCTTGATGCCCGCCATGTGATTGGCAGCAAACTCTCCTACCTGATACCCCAGTTTCGATTGGTTCATGTCCAACTGTCGAATCAGGTGCGTGAGTTCGCCCGTATTGATCTTCATCGGACACGAAGTCGAACAGAGACCATCGGTCGCACACGTCTGATCGCCATAGTATTTATACTGTTTGCGCAGTGTGGCGGCCCTCTCTGGATCGCGCCCCGTAGCCTCGAGTTCACGGATCTCGCGCTGAACAGCAATACGCATTCTCGAAGAGAGCGTCAGTCCGCACGACATACAGTTCACCTCACAGAAACCACACTCGATACACTTATTGGCACGTTTCACCTGTTCGATGGTCTCGTGGGCGGTAGAGAGCGAGGGATCCATCAGGTAATTGCCGCCATCAGGCACGCTGTCAAAGTCGTAGTCGAGCACCGGCAGCGGTTTCAGACACTTGATGAAACAGTCGGGATCGTCGTTGAAGATGACACCCTGGTTCAACAAGCCGTTGGGATCGAAGATGGCCTTCAGTTCCTTCATCGCCTCGTAGGCTTTCTCGCCCCATTCGTACTTCACGAAAGGTGCCATATTCCTACCCGTACCGTGTTCTGCCTTCAGAGAGCCATCATAGCCCTCAACCACGAGTTTGGCTACATCACGCATCATCTCTGCATAGCGCGCCACTTCGTGCTCATCGGCAAAGCTCTGGTTCAGGATGAAGTGATAGTTGCCTTCAAAGGCATGGCCATAGATACAGGCATCGCTATATCCGTGATCGGCAATCAGTTTCTGCAGTTTCACGGTAGCCTCTGGCAACGATTCGATGGGGAAGGCAACGTCCTCAATCAGACAAGAGGTGCCTACCGGACGAGTACCTCCCACACTGGGGAAGATACCGCTTCGGATAGCCCAGTATTTGCCATAGACGGCAGGATCCTCGGTAAACTCCGCTGGGATATAGAGTCGGAACTGTCCCAAACAGGCCTTGATCTTCTCTATCTTCTCCAACAGTTGCTCGTGGGTAACGCCCTTTGTCTCTGTCAGTATCGCCGTCAGGTTGTGATAGTCGCCTGGTTCCACACCTTCTATCTTACCAGCATCCACATCTTTCTTATACTGCAGGAAGACGGGATCATCTACTGAGTTGAGCGACATATAGTCGAGCATCTCTGCCGATTTCACCATCAGGTTCTCGGCACTCATCTTCAAGTCATCGTCGCCAGCCTTCAGTTTCTTCATTGCCACCACAGCCTCGCAACTCTCCTTCATGGTGAGGAAATACACCATCGCCGAGGCCTTGTATTTGTAATCATAGAGGGTCTTCATCGTCACTTCGGAGAGGAAGGCCAACGTACCCTCACTGCCCACCATCGAGTGGGCGATGATGTCAAACGGATCGTCGTAGGCTATCAGTGGACGCAGATTCAGACCCGTTACGTTCTTGATGCTGTATTTGGTGCGTATGCGTGAGGCCAGTTCTTCGTCGGCTCTCACCTTGTCGCGCAGATCCTCAATCTTTTTCAGGAACTCCGGATGACTCTTTCTGAAGAGTTCCCTGCTCTTCTCGTTACCCGTATCGAGCACGGTGCCATCGGTCAGGATGATTCGGGCAGAGACCATCATACGGTCGCTGTTGGCATGCACGCCACAATTCATACCCGAGGCATTGTTGATGACGATACCGCCCACCATCGCACTCCCGATAGAGGCAGGATCGGGCGGGAACACACGGCCGTAGGGCTTCAGTATCTGGTTCACTCTGGCACCCACGATACCCGGTTGCAGCGTGATCGTGTCTTGATTCTCACCAATGTGGAATCGCTCCCAGTGCTTACCAGCCACGATCAGCACCGAGTCGGTACAGCTCTGACCTGAAAGCGAGGTACCAGCAGCACGGAAGGTAAAGGGCAACTTGTATTTTTCACAGAGACTGACGATCTTCGATATCTCTGCCTCACCATCGCTACGCAGCACCACCTTAGGTATCTGACGATAGAAACTGGCATCGGTACCCCACCCGAGGGTGCGAAGTTCGTCGGTGTAAATACGGTCTGACGGCATGAACTGCTTCAGATCTTCAAGGAATTGTTTCATCATAGGGCTTTATTGGTTTTAATTATTGATAGATCAGTTGTAGGTATGCACGCTCGAACCTTGTGCCGAAGGCAGATAGTTGATGCCCCACCAGCACATCTGCAAGAGCGCGAACGAGATGACAAGGGTCCACAGAGCCAGACGCTCACGATGGCGAGGCAACTGACGATAGTGGACATATATCAGATAGGAGAGCCAGGTAATGGCTGCCCACGTCTCTTTCGGATCCCACGACCAGTAATGGCCCCATGCCTCTTTGGCCCACAGCGCACCGAAGAGCATGCCGAAGGTCATAAAGGCCAGTCCTACATACACCATGTTATCGGTGATGTCCAACTCTTCGGCTGTGATAGCCGCTTTCTTCACGAGCAGCAGATAGACGGCCATCAGTGTAGCTGCACCAAGCACGGCATAGGCAAACATATAGACGATGACGTGAGGAGCAAACCAGGGACTCTGCAAGGCTGGCATCAGTGTCTTGTCGTGTATCTCGGGCTTAAACAGGTTCACACAGATAAACACCAGGGCGAGAACGGTCGAGAACGTCAGGATCCACTTGTATTTCCAGCGCGAATAGACGATGATGCCCGCCAACGGCAGGAACAGCGAATACCAAAGGCGCGTTTCTCCCATCGTTCGCAGGGGCGGACGCTCCAGCGATACCCACATCGAGACAATGAAACTGAAGAACACCAGCAGACCTACTATCGTGGCCGTAAAGGCGATACCACTCTTATTGCGCCACGCAGCGAAGGCTCCCACTGCCCACAACAGCACGGAGACGATGGCAAAGTATATAAATTGTTCCCAAGTCATACGCGTTTCCTCCCTCCTAACACAAACATACATACCGCTCCGGCCAGCATCATATAGATGCCTGTATATACCAGCGGCAACCAGGGGTCGCTTACCAGTTCGAGTATCGACAACTGGCTCTTGGCTCCCATCTGCGTATCATAGCCGAACTGATAGATCTTCCAACCTTCTATCTCGAAGGGTTTGTTCACATCGACGACGGTATCGACACGTTCACCCGACTTTGTCTTCACCAGTATCTCCGAGGCAAAGCGCTTGGGCGAGCCGTCAGCGTAGGTCTCCATGATAAACTTCTTCAACTCGATGGTCAGCGGCATCTCCTTGACGACACCCTCTTGAGTGAGTGCGCGCCATTCGGGCTGTCCGATCGTGGTCATCATCTTCACCCGCTGCATATCGGCATTACCCAGTGTACCAGTCGTCAGTGCGAGAAACAGTCCGAGATGATTGAGCATGAAGGGGATATCGCGTTTCATCGACCCTTGACCTCTCAACATCTGGCGCAATCTCCGATGGATCACAAGACCGAGAATGACAGTGATATAGACATAGATCAGCACGAAGGGCCAGAACGTCAGCATATCGTTCAGCCATGTGCCGCCCGCCTGTTGGCGCGTTAATCCCATGATGATGGTCAGCACCACTGCATATAGCATCGCTGGTATGGCGGCGGTATAGGTCGTCATCCATTGGAAGGCATATACCTTCTTGCGCAAGTAAGCCATCACGGTTAGCACCGCCAAGAATCCTGCCAGCACAATGCCATTGACAGGCCACGCAAATGCTCCCCAAGCCACTGGACCGACACTCACCTGGAGAGCCAGTCCTATCAGTATCAGGCATCCACCGATTAGGAAGCCTTCTTTCATTGTCCAAAGTTTAGTCCTCATTTGTGGCAAAGTTACAAAAAAATTTTATATGTGATGCCGTCGCACCTCATTATTTTATACAAATTAAGCAAAAAGTGTCTTCACGACGCTTTATTTCGGGCTGACGGCGCCTTTTCGCTGGAAGATGTCAAACTCTTGATTATAAGCCGGCGACTGTATCGACAACAGGTTCAGCACCGAGTGGAACACGTAGTGCTGCTCGATGACTGCCGGCAACTCGCTGTCGGGCTTGTAGTCTCTGAATCCCTCCGAGGTCCATACCAGGAAGGGTATCTCGTATTGCTCCTTAGGCGCCAGTTTCATGGGCAGTCCGTGCATGAACATCTTGTTCTCGCCAAGCGACTCTCCGTGGTCGGATACAAAGAGCATGGCACTCTTCCACCCCTCCATCGCACGCAGAGTACTGATCAGGCTATCTACGAGGAAGTCGGTATAGCGGATGGTGTTGTCGTAGGCATTCACCAGCATACCCACGTTCTTCTCGCCCTCCTCCACACTGTTGGCCACTGGCTTGAAAACCTCAAACGCCTTCGGATACTTGTCGGCATATTTCGGACCGTGACTGGTACTCGTATGCAGCACGATCAACACCTTGTTCTTCTGACTCGACTCGATGCGTTCGCGCAGTCCCTTCATCAGAATGGCGTCAAAATACACGTTCTCGCCAGGATAGCGTTCACCCAGTTGCTCGTTGGTAAGATACTCGTCGATATGGATAGGCGGTTCACCCCAGTTCGAGGTGCGCCACGATACATCGACGCCCATTCTGAACGCATAGTTGGGCAACAGTTCGTAGAGGTCGTCGCTGTTCTTGGGTTCGAGAATGGCCTTCGTACCTGCCGTCGTATAAGTAGCACACGAGGTTGCCTGATACACCTTCAGCCCTTCGCGTTTCGACAGCAACGGGTTAGTAGCGCGCTGATAGCCGTAAAGTTGGAAATTGGCTTTGCGTGCCGACTCGCCGATCATGAGCACCACGACCGTCTTGTCGTTGTCGGTGATGGTGCCGTCGGGCAGTTTGATCTCCTCTACCTGTTCGTCGTGCTGGCTGCTGAGTACGCGACACGTATTCACCAGATACGACCAGGGCTGCAACAATCCGCCCAACTCGGTATCGTGCTGAGTGATCCAGAGTGTCTGACCGATATTCATCAGACCGACAATCAGCACGATGGCCAACGAACTACCGCAACAGACACCCAGCCGCTTGGCTTTGCCGATGACCACGGGGCGCAACAGACAATACAGGGCGGGCAAGACACCACAGATCAGGATGAACGCCCATAGCGACCAACTAAAGAACCCTGAGGCCTCTGAATAGCGGGTGTTAAACACGTTCTCGATGGTCGTGGCGTCTATCATCACGCTGTAGGTCATGATGAAATAGACGGCCGTCGCATTGATGACCGACAGGATCGCCAACAGTGTCCGCCCTACCATCCTCAGAAGATACACGACGAGATAGGTCATCATGAAGTTCAATGCCAGCATCACGACTACCAGCGATGCCAACAGAAACAGCTGGCCACCTATGCCCTCGTTCGTATTGGCAGCCACATAACTGAAGAATGGGATGTTGTAGAGCAACAGCGTTGCCACACTCACGATACAGGAGAAGGCAAACAGCGATATCTTACCTTTGAAAAGTTTTCTCATTTCTCTTATAATTTTAGTTGACGCCACAGCCATCTGGGGATTCTTCTCCAACAGGCTGTCAGCATCCGATAACGCCAGTCGATGATGCGGATGTGCTGCTTCCGATGGATAGCCCGCACAATATCGCTCGCCACCTTCTCTGGCTTCAGCATCATGGGATAATGGAAATCGCCACTCAGCAGAGCCGTATCTACAAAGCCCGGACGGATATCGGTAAAGCGGATGTCGAGACCGCGACTATGCGCCTGCTGTTCGAGAGCTTGGAGATACACGTTCTGCAGGGCTTTCGTGGCCGAATACGAAGGTGCAGGGCCCAGTCCTTTGGTCCCTGCAATCGACGAGATGGCTGCGATATGACCGCCACCCTGTTGGGCGAAATAGCGGTATGCCTCACCGATCATCCTCACAAAGCCTACCCCATTCGTCTGCAGGGTAGCCAGTTCGATGTCAGCCTTCAGTTCCCGGTTCTGCTTGCCTATGCCCGAAGCATAGAAGAACAGGTCCATGCCACCAGTTTGAGCGATAAGCCGCTGAAGGGCTTCGGTAGCATCGGCGGCTGTCACATCGATCCTCTCTGCAGCGACTGCCCCGATATCCTGCAGCAGTTCCAGTCGCCTGGCTGCTACGCCTACCGTCCACCCCTCTTCGACCAGAAGTCTTGCAACTTCGCGTCCTATACCAGATGAAGCACCTATCACAATGGCTCTCTTCTGCATCATTTCTTTTTAGATATTATTTCAATCACGATGCAAAAATAATCATTTTTATGCAAATCTGGCGATTTATCCTCATCTTTATGATGAATATTACAATACTTTATGACTTGACGGTCAACCAGACGGCTTCATCTCGATCTTTGGCCTCGACGATCTTCTTCTTCAACCGGTGCACCCAGATACGGCTGTCGAGCACTTTTGCCGACCTAACGGCTACATTCGACACACAGATACAGATATACAGATATACAGTTTTATATTGTGAGGGGGCATTAGAGTGTACTCAAATAGGATAATTGTAATAATAATATTTTTAATAATATATAATATATATATTATATATTATTAAACTATAAATAGACTATGAAGTAGGGTCACGTTTTAAAACTGTATATCTGTATACTGTATCCAAGTATCTGCCTTTGAAATTTTGTTACCTTTGCATTGTCAACGAAAAAAGACGAAAATTGCGGCCTAACTAGGAAACAAAAATTACCTTGCTCGCGGGCACTTGCAACCCAGGGAAATCGCAAATCGGCATTTCTCCTGCTACTAGCAAAAATATTTAACAACACATTCACTCAGCGACAAAAGGAGAATCCGTGAAGCAGCATTGAAGAACCTTAAAACTAACTCTATCGTTTCGCGTGGTTACTTGGTGATTTTGAAGGCGACGTGCTTGTCGTAAAGCGTAACGTAAAGCATGTTGTCGTCGCCGATAGCGAACCAATAGGCGGCAGTAGGCACCCAGTATTCGCGGGTCTTGACGCCAGTGAAACGGTTCAGCACATAGATATGGTCGGGAATGCCCGAGCCACCCAGACCACAGATGATAGAGTTATCGACAATCAGGAAGTTGGAGGAATTGACCGTGCGAGGCTTACTCATCCAGAGCGTCTTGTCGGTGTTGATATCGACCGCCACCAGATAGTCGCCCTGAGAGTCTTTACCAGGTGCGGTAGAGATGCACTCGGAGAAATAGAGCACCCCGTCTTTCACGACAGCCCACTCCACGCTTCCGTAAAGACTGTCCTTGGGCGTGATGGTGAGGTTTCGGGTGTTATAGACCTTCTTCACCTCTCTCGACGGATCGAGGAGCATGATGAGATGCGGGTCGCGGCCCCGACAGGAGATATCCTGCTCGCTCTTTCCCCACGGCAGCAGTTCTGAACTCGGCATCCGACCATAGATAGCCACGGGGAAATCGCCATCGGTAAACACATCGTTGAGTGCCCACTTGTCGTCATAGACAGCCGGAACGCCCTCTGGCACCTTGAAGTCGGTATCGTCCCAGCCGAGAGTGGGATGGCCGATGATGTTGCCCAACTTCAGCGAAGGCAGTGCGAGCGAGGTGTAGCCGTTCAAGGGAGTCGAGAACTTGGTGCGCGCCAATTGCAGGGTGCGGCTCTTGCCGGCAGGGGCATTTGCCAGTGTCTTACCATTGAAGTCGAGCGCTTCAACCAACTTAATCTCTGTCTGAAAGTCCTGAGCTTCTACATGAATCGACAGCAACAGGAATGGAATAAGGAATAAGGTTCTCATCATAGACAAAAACATTAAAGTATCTGAAAGTTTGCTGCAAATATACGAAAAAAAGGAGAATAATGACTATCTTTGCCCGAAGAATTTAAAAAGATTTTTTGATATGAAGCTAAACGACGACAATTTACAGACGAACATGGACGAGAAGCCCACGAAGGAGATCTATCTGGCGGGAGGCTGTTTCTGGGGGACGGAGCACTACTTCAAGCAGATTGAGGGCGTGGTCGCCACAGAGGTGGGTTTCGCCAACGGGCACACCGAGAACCCGACGTATAAGGAGGTTTATACCGACCAGACGGGGTTTGCAGAGACGGTCGTGGTGAGATACCATCCCGACGTGGTCAGTCTCGAATTCCTGCTGCGGATGTTCTTCAAGGCCATCGACCCGACGAGCCTGAACAAGCAGGGACACGATGAGGGAACGCGCTATCGCACGGGTGTATATTTCACGGACTCGGCCGATCTGCCCGTCATCGAAAAGGTGTTTACCGAAGAGCAGAAGAACTACCAGCAGCCCTTAGCCGTAGAGAAACTGCCCCTGCAGAACTTCTACACAGCCGAGGAGTATCATCAGGACTATCTCGACAAGAATCCCGACGGCTACTGCCATCTGCCGCTATCGCTGTTTGAGTTTGCCAGGCAAGCCAAAGAGCATAAGTAATCATTCGAAATAATAACTAAACCGATATGAAAAAGACGTGGTTTCTGATAGCTGTTCTGATCATCTGGGGAACGGCAAGTTTTGCCTCATGCTCTTCAAATGAGGATAATGCTACAGAGCAGAGCGACCTAACGACCAGTGCTGATAAGGTAGCAGAGATTCTTAATCGAGGCACAATCCTCTTTGGTACTACTGGTGACTACAGACCGTTATCATTCTGTGAACCCGATGGAACATATTGGGGCTTTGGTATTGATGTCGCAAACGAAATAGCAAGAAGGTTAGGGGTAAAAATAGAATTCAAAAAGACCTCATGGCCCACATTGACAGCCGACGTACTTACTGAGCCTCAAATATTCGACCTTGCCATTGGTGGAATTACTATAACAGATACCAGACGGGAAACGATGCTCATGAGCGACGGCTATCTGGCTAACGGCAAGACCATCCTTTGCAGGGCTTCGGAGGCAGAGCGCTACAAGTCATTGGCCGACATAGACAAGCCCGAAGTGACTGTCATGGTGAATCCTGGTGGACTGAATGAGAAGTTTGCCAACGCAAACCTCACTCACGCGAAAATAGTCGTTCACCAAAAGAACGAGGAAATACCAACACTTGTAGCCGAAGGTGCAGCCGACGTGATGATAACGGAAATCACAGAGGCTCCTTACTATGTGCAGACAGACACCCGACTAGCAGCCCCACTGTTGAACGCTCCATTTACTCGTGGTGAAATTGGTGTCCTCATGCAGAAGGGACAGGAGGATCTTTTGCAGATGGTGAACGACATCATCAGTCAGATGAAGTCGGACGGCTCTCTTCGGAAGCTGCATGAGAAGTACGGACTAATATATGCCTACGAATAAAAAGGAGATAATAATGCTAACGGAGAAAAAGAAAACCCGCGTAACTTATTGATAACAACTAGTTACGCGGATTTGTCAGCGGAGAGAGAGGTATCTCTCGCGGAAGGAGAGGCTCCCTATATTTTTCCGTCTAACACACTGAGAACCAGCACCCTTCTGCTTCATCTCTATGTGGTTCGATTTCTCACTTGTAATTCATTTGTAATTCACTTTGCAAAGGTAGCAATTTCCCTCGAAACCATGCCATTTCTGCCGTTAATTGTTGTTAATCGCGGACTCGCAGACCCAATATAATCTATACCACTGAAAACACTCGGGGCAAGGCTTCGCCGTGGGGGCAGACAGCCCCCGTTGAGAATAGACAACCACGAAACTTCTGCCCTACCTTATTATATATATGGTTGGATAGATGTTTTGACCGCTGTCAATCGTGCCAATGTTAACGTGTCTTCAGACCGGACGGCAAGTCCGCACAGCCGTCTTCTTTGGCACGACTCGATTTTGAAGTCAAGTATATTTGGAAATCCTGTTTTACCCAACCATTGGGTAATTTACCAAAATCACGTAAAACCAAAAATATTCCAGTGAAACCTTTGTAATTTCGCTACAATTTCATATCTTTGCAACCGCAATAGCATCAAGAGTGGCTCATGTAGCCCACCAACCAGCCTCGATTATCGTTGGCAACGGTGGTAAGAAGATGCGAGTGAACGAGCAAATCTATTCACTAAACAGTAAACGATATGGAACGTAGAAAACTTGATTTGGATTACATTCAGCTGTTCCCACGGACGGTTGAGCATGGTTTGGCTCCCCAGCATGTGGAGCAGAGTGATTTCGTGGCTGAGTGCCGTTATGTAGAGGGGTTTGGCGATGCCTGGCTATTGTATCAACAGAAACCTCCCCATCTTGTGGCCCATGTGCAGTTTGCCACTGACGAGGCAGACTTCGACAAGAAACTGGGCACCGCCATTGCCCTCCAGCAACTGCATGAATACATCGAGGGCGACCTCACCTTCTTTTGTATGCTTGCTGGTATCAATGCTGACGAAGTGCCTCCCACTTGGCCCGACAGAATCCGTGTCCCAGTCCGTGCCCTCAGCGCTGCCACAAGGTGGTGGCATGAATATGGCAAAGAAGAGCTTTCCATTAATAATATGTGAAAACGTGCTATTTGATGAGTCGCATATCACTAAATACACATGATAATGTGCCTATGTTTATTGAAAGATTATCTTTTTTACAAATTTTTCTGTAGATTTCTGTTGTTTCTCGATTTATTTTTATATATTTGCAGCTGAAAATTCAACTGAACATGACGAATAATCAACAAGGAGAAAGCTACAACCGCATTAAGGTTGTGCTTGTAGAGCAAGGGAAAACCAGCCGCTGGCTGGCAGAGCAAATCGGCAAGCAGGAGAACACCGTCTCCCGCTGGTGCCTCAACAAGGTTCAGCCATCATTACCTCAATTGACAGAGATTGCACGAGTGTTGGACGTGGATGTCAGAACCCTGATATGTTCAACAAAATGAAAACGTCTAAAGGAAGTAAATATGTAAGCCCACAAGAGAAAAATTGGATACGTAGACAATCTGTCTAATTAGTTATTTTACAAAATGATCGAGATAAAGTCAAAGAGAGTACGGGCTGTCGTAGACGAGCTGAAAGACCAGTACATGGAGGCAGACAAGAATTGCCGTCCGTGGATTATTGGTTTCTCGGGCGGCAAAGACTCAACGGTACTCTTAATGCTCACTTGGATTGCAATGCAGGAATTGCGCGACGAAGGCACAGAGTTGCGTCGTCGCGTCTATGTTGTTTGCAATGATACGATGGTGGAGAATCCTGTCATCGAAGAATATGTTACTACAGTTTTGTTTGAAATAGGCAAGGCGGCTCAGGAGCAGCACCTTCCTGTGCAGGTGGTGACTACCACCCCACAACTGGAAGATACGTTCTGGAGTTGTGTCATTGGCAAGGGCTATCCTGTCCCCAACAATGCTTTCCGCTTCTGCACAGAGAAGATGAAGATAAAGCCCACCTCGAAGTTCATCACAGATCAGGTTGTTGCTGATGGTGAAGCCATTGTCTTGGTGGGAACTCGTCTGACGGAAAGCCAGCAGCGTGAACGCTCTATCAAACGACATGAGATAAAGGGTCATCGCCTTTCGAAGCATCCTCTGAACCCCAACACCTTCACCTATGCACCCATCAAGGAACTGATGCTTGAAGAGGTTTGGTGGGTTATCAATGCCATCCCTTCACCTTGGGGTTTCGACAACGAGATACTCTACAAAATATATCTGGATGCTTCTGCCGATGACTACGAATGTCCTACAGTGGTGACAGATGATAGCCATCGTTCCTGCGGACAAAGCCGCTTTGGTTGCTGGATTTGTACTGTGGTAAAGGAAGACAAATCTATGTCATCGTTGATACAAAATGGTGTTTCATGGATGCAGCCCCTCTTGGACTTCCGTAACAAACTGGTAGAGAACAGAAACGTATCAGAACTACGCTGTTCCACCCGCCGCAACGGACAAACTGCCGTTGACAGTACAGGTCACAACCTGGGAAACTATACGATGGAATATCGAATAGAAATGCTGAGAAACCTGTTGAAAGTCCAGAAGAAAGTGCAGGAAGAACATTCAAGTATTCGTTTGATTACAAGCCAGGAGCTAATAGCTATTCAGGTTATCTGGTTCCGTGATGGCAACTTCTCAACAACAGTAAACGACATCTATAACGAGATATACGGATATAGCATCCCCAACTTGGAGATAGGTTTGCAGGAAAGGCTTATACTGGAGCGTTCTTGCAAAGACCCAAGCCATTTCCAATTGATTCAGGAACTCTTAGCTCTGCAAAAGAGCAAGGTTTTGCTGATGAGAAAATATGGATTACAGAATGATTTGGATGAGCAGCTTGACCGCTATGTGAAGAAAGGAGGTGAAACATGCTGATAAATAAAATCATCCTGAATAACTATCGCCTTTACGAAGGCGAAAACGCCATTAGTTTCAACTTTGACGAAAGCAAGAATATCTATCTGGTATGTGGTGAGAATGGCTTTGGCAAAACCACCTTCCTTCATTCTTTGCTCTGGTGCCTATATGGACGTTTCGTTGGCGATATTCCTGTTTCTGGGCAAGATTCAAGTAACTATACTGCTACTCAAAAGGGCAACTTGAACCTGAGTGCCGCCAGACGTTACGAAGAGCTGGCAACTCCTGAAGCCATAGCAGTTATCAAGAAAAACGGCTACACTGGCTATGAGAAGATACAGAAAGACAGTATCTGTAGTGTCACCATCTGCTTCACAGAAGTTGGCATACCTTCAATTCCATGCCGCAATATTTCAGTAAAACGCAGTTATGATGCGCTATTCCAGAAAGAGGATGTTGAGATTCTGATTGACGGCAATCGCAATGAGTTGACGGAAGAAATAGGACCAGATGTTTTCATCAATGACTTCATTCTGAATAAAGACATTGCTAGCCTTTTCTTCTTCGACTCTGAGGAAATCGTTTCGCTGGCAGAAACCAGCACTATTGCAGAACGCCGTAAATTGAGTCAGGCATACGAAGAGGTGCTTGGTATCAGGAAATACGAGGAACTGAAAACCAACCTTGAAAGCCTGAGATTGCGTTATCGCAAGAAGTCGAAAGATTTGAGTCTCAGAGACAAGCTTGAGTCGTTGGAAGCAGAAAGAGATTCGAAGCGGCAAGAAGCTCTGGATTTGGAATCTACCATTGAACAGATGCAAGCCTCTATGGATGCTTTGCGAGAAGAAAACGAGCAACTTCAAACTAAGCTGTCTCGTGAAGGAAGTAGCGTGAAGACAGAAGAACTGCAAAGAGTTAAGGCAGTGATAGAGCATTGTAAACAGGAAGATGCCAGAATGAAGAATGCCATCAAGCAGTTTATCGACTATGCTCCGTTTGCCGTTGCCGGCAATGTGTTCAGCCAAGCCTGTCAACTTGCAAAGGCAGATCATAACACCACTGCAATTAACAATGCAGCGGTAGCTCAGAATAGTGTGCTTGATGCACTAAGCAGCGACATGGTACAACTTCTAAGCTCTATGCCTTTGAAGAAGAAAGAAACACAAGAGGCTCAGAAGAAATTGGAAAGTATCATCGCCAAATATCGTGGTGGCACTTCAAACAGAGAAATACGTCTGAATATATCTGACGATGACTTTGCTGAAATCGAAGCCGTATACAATAGCTTGACAACAACCTACAAGCTGGAATTCTCCACCCTTGCTGAGGCCTATCGCAAAAACAGGATTACTCTGGAGCGAAATGCCAGACGTTTGGCAAACATTCAGAGCAAGGAAAGCGATGAGGTGGTAAAGGCTCTTCGCGATAAGAAAAACGAAATCGAGCAAAAGATTAAAGATACAGATGAGCAACTTCGCCAGAACCACGTCAAAACTGGCGAGCTGAGGTTGACATTGGAATCTCTGAATAAGCAGATTAAGGAACTGAGCCGAAAGGTAAGTGTGGATGATGCAGACGAAGAGAAGGATAAAGTTGCCAGTGAGCTAATCGGCGAACTTGACACCTTTCTGTTTTCGTTGAAGGAAACCAAGAAGTCATCATTAGAACTGAGGATCAGAAATGCCCTCAACACTTTGATGCATAAGGAAGATTTCATTGGACGTGTGGAAGTTGAGTTGGAAGATGACTCAATGGATATTAAGCTATACTCATCAAATGGATTTGAGATAGACAAAATGCTTCTTTCTAAGGGCGAAAAGCAGCTGTATGCCACATCCGTTCTGAAAGCACTGGTGGATGAAAGCGGTATCCAGTTCCCTGTATTCATCGATAGTCCTTTGCAAAAGTTCGACAAGAGCCACGCCTCAAAGATAATCACAGAGTTCTATCCTTCTATTTCCAAGCAGGTCATTCTGTTCCCATTGCTTCACAAGGAGCTAACGGCAACAGAGTATGATATGCTGAAGCCCTATGTTGAGAATGCCGTTGTTATTTCTAACGACACGGTACGTTCTACATTCAAGAAGGTGAACACAGACAAATTAATGAGTTGACGTATGAGCATAATAATAGCACAAATTAAGACCAGCTCTGAAAACAGGGAGCGAGTGCAAAGACTGACACGTAAGTTTGGTCTTGGCGCAGAAAACGTGATAGCACGTATCGCCATTGCATACTCCCTGAAAAGTGGGCAGAGGTTTTCACCAACAGAAGTGAAAGATGCTGGCGGCAAAGAGTATAGCAGAAGTGTGCTTTTCGGCAACCTGTATCCTCTTTACCTCGCCATGATATGCTCACACTATGGCATTAAAAGTACAGATAAAGACTTGGCTCGCTATTTCAAGATGCACTTGGATGACGGGCTGGAGCTGATAGATAAAGACGTAAAAGACAACCCCAATTTGGTGGGATTCGACTATTTGTTTGATAAGATAGAAGAAGGATTGAAGGAGTTATGATTGACATCACCCTGAGAATGGATTACGCCGATGTGTTCGACTTTGATAAGTTCCACGAGGTGTTTAGGCAGCAGTTAACTGTTGCTAAGGGTGATGAGTACATAACACTTGCGTCATTTATTGAAGATCATCATGAGGTCTGGCATGATTATAGTTTACCAAAAATCGGCAAAATCGCTGAGGTTTTAGCCACTGAGGTTGCTGATTTATATGGACTAATACCAGATCCAGATGATAAAATTACTCTCCCAAAGTATGTAAAACAGCAAGTCAAGAAAGATACAGAGCCAACTATTAGGGAATTAGCAAAGGTGTTCCTGGAAAGTAAAGCTAAGCCTCAGCGCTTACGCACCATTCTTGATTACGTAAATAGCCATCGAAAGAATCAAACTACTCGACGCAATTTGCAGTCATCTTTGGTTCAGGAGAAGAAGGCTTTTATTCATTTTACAGACGAGGACACTTGGGGCTTATGCAGTAAGCCATACACCGACCACTCTCCATGGGATGAACATGAAGTTGTTACTTACGAAGAACCCGATGAAGAGGTGTGGTGTGTACGTGAAGAGGCAATAACACGTACAGACTTATCTCATCTGAACTTTGAATTGCGCTATTCTACAAAACGAGAGCACAAACCCACAGAGTTTTTCACAAAGGCTCTGACAAACAGCTCTCAATTGGATTTAGGTTTGGGCTACTTTAGTAGTGCCTGCTTCAATGTCCTTGCATGTGGTTTTGCACATTTCGTTAGGAATGGTGGCAATATGCGTATGTACATCAATCCCAGCGTAACGGAAGATGATTACAAGTTATTGAAGGATTGTGATTACGAGGGTTTCGAGCAGTATATGATACAGTCGTATGACAGGCTGCTGAAGATATTCTCCCGACGTGATGAACTTTTCTTCCGCTGTTTGTCATACCTTATAAGCCAGCATAGAATTGAGGTAAAGATTGTAATGCTGAAAGAAGATGGTATAGCCCATGAAAAGTTTGGTATCTTTGCTGATACAGAGGGGAATGAAGTAGCATTCAATGGTTCTATGAATCTGACTGCTTCTGGACTTACCAAGAATATTGAATCGATAGATACAATTTGTTCTTGGCGTACCAGCGATGACAGGGAACGTATCAAAGGGTATCATGACGATTTTGAAAGCATTTGGGGAAACAAGAACCCAGACATCATGGTATTTCCTGCTGACGAATTCTGTAATCGAATACTGGTAACCTATCCAACAACAGACATTGATGATTTGGTGAAGTTGGAAAATGTGGTGATGAAAGAAATCGAACAAGAAAACTCTTTCGTCTCAGATGAACCCCACTTCCCTTCTAAGTTTAAAGATGGGCCTCGCCAATATCAGATAGATGCATACCAGGCTTGGAAGAGTCGTGGAAAACGTGGTGTTTTTGCAATGGCTACGGGTACAGGTAAAACCATTACCTCCCTCAACTGTGCACTTGAAGAATATCGTGATGATGATTTCTATCGACTATTAATATTGGTACCCTCGCTTGCCCTTGTAGAACAATGGGGTGACGAAGTACACAACTTTAATTTCAGGAATGTCGTTAAGGTCTCTTCAGAGAATTCCCAATGGAAAGTTGAACTAGCAAGAATGACAATGAAGATGAGTTTAGGCAGGAATGTGAACTATGTCATCATTTCTACTTACGCATCCTTTGTTATGAAGGATTTCCAGATTCTACTACCAAGACTCTCACAAGGAGCCATTCTCATTGCTGATGAGGCTCATAATATCGGCTCAGCGTCAGTAAGGAACGCTTTTCATGCGCTAACGATAGAAAGACGCATTGCCCTGTCTGCAACCCCGAATCGAATATACGATGAAGAGGGAACAAGAGAGATAGAAAGCTTCTTCAACGACACTCATCCTTACACCTATAGCTTCTCCATGAGCAGAGCTATCAAGGAAGAGCGTTTGATGCCATATTACTATTTTCCTTATCTTGCGAAACTCCAAGATGGCGAAATGATAGAGTACGCAAGAATCACAAGACAATTGGTTCAGATGTACAACGGAGTCAAAGCTTCTTTCTCTGATCCAGAGAGGGCACGAAGGTTACTATTGCTCAGAAAGAACCTGCTTCATAAGGCCCGCAATAAGATGTCTGTCTTCCGTCAGATATTAAGAACAATCGGTGAGGATAATCTGAAGTATTGTTTTGTGTATTCCGCTGCAGGTAAGCGAACAAGGTCGGATGAAAATGATGATGAGCAGCTTGATGAATACATTTTGAAGGAAATGCAATCTGTTTTGAAACAGACTTTCCCCAATGTAACTTGCAACTCATATACAGGAGAAGACTCTAAAGAAATGCGCCGTCAAAAACTCACAGCATTTGCTGAAGGACAGCTAAACGTACTATTTGCAAAAAACTGTCTTGATGAAGGTGTGGACGTTCCTCGTGCTGAATATGGCATCTTCACATCAAGTTCTGGCAATCCACGGCAATTTATTCAGCGGCGCGGAAGGCTATTACGCAGACATGAGGACAAGAAATATGCATATATTTATGATATGGTAGTGGTGCCAGATTTCCATTCACCACATTATGACCGTCGTTTCTGGACGATGGAAAAACACTTAGTAGAAAACGAAATGCGTCGAGTAGCAAACTTTGGCTATCTTGCCAGCAATTACTACACAGGTGCATTGAGTATGCTTGATGAAGTAGTCAGATTTTATGAAATAGATCTAGACGGAATGGTATTGAACGAAGAAAACCAAAATACATAATTATGGAACCAAAAAAGATATTTGAAGAGCTGATGAAGGCTGATGAACTTCAGATGCATTTAGGTATTAGCAAGGAAGATATTGCTAAAGCCAGCTATATGGAGGTTTCTGACAATCCTATGATAGAAGTTATCAAGGATGTAATTAATGGCGTCGCTAATCACAAAGCGACTAATACAGTATTCCAGGGTATTCTAAAGAAAGTGTCTGACTAAAACAGTAAGGATTATGGGAACACTTATCAAGTCTATAAGTTTCAAGAACTTCTATAACTATTATGGAAGTTACGAAGACAATACCTATACCTTTACCGAAGGTTTGAACATTATCAACGCAGATAATAATATGGGTAAGTCTAAGTTCTATAATGGCTTCCTGTGGATTCTGCGTGATGAGGTCTATGACTCTGACGTTAAGAAGATCTATCCTGCTTCAGAATCGTATTTCAAAATGATGTCTGCCAAGGCACGTTATGAAAGGAGTGATTTGGAAATGGGAGTTCGCATTATTTATGAAAATGAAGGGATAACCTATAAAGTCACCAAGAGCGTAAATTGTTCTAAACAAGGTGATGATTGGGATTATCAGGCAAAGACCGATGTCATAAAGACAGAAGGTAATAGTGACCTGCCTTTATTGGATAAGGATGAGAAGCAGGAAGCCATACGTTGTCTGATACCTGCTGATATGGAGAAGTACTCTCTGCTTCAGGGTGAATCAATGGAACGTCTCGTTGACCTCTCTACCCTTGATGGGCTAGAAAAAACCATCAATGTACTGGCTGATATCAATAACCTGATTAAGATGTGTGATCTAGCTGCCGAGCTTGTAAAACAGGCTAAGAAGAGTTATCAAGAAGAAGAAAAACGCAATAAAGATGCTGACGCAGACATCATCAACCTGCGCCAAACTCGCGACAATTACGAGAAATGGATTCAAGAGGCAACAGAAAAGATTGAGTTGGCCCGAAAAGAATCTGTACAGGCAAAAGAAAAAGAGCAGCAATACGAATCCGAATTCTTCTCCAGCAAAAAACGTATTCAATTGAGAAAAGAGTACGAAGATGAATGCAAGAAACTTGAGGGTTTGAAGAGTAAAAAGGAACGTCAGGAACTCTCTATCACGAGTAGGTTATTTGACGAGAATTGCCCTTGGTTGCTTTTTGGCTTGGAAGGTGAAACCGGAGATTTTGATGATTATCGTATCGCACTGTCAAAGCAATTGGCAGCCATAGAAATACAACATAATCCAGATATTATGTTGCCAGAAGGTTCTCCAGATGCGCCATCTTTGAAACGTATGCTGGAGCATGAATGGTGTGAGGTTTGTAACAGAGAAGCCAAGAGAGGCACAGACCCTTGGCTGCATATAAAGAAAGTTATGGAACGCCCCAAAGAGCCCATGCGTGTCTCTGATTCTTTTATGCAATTCTATGGTGATATTCAGAAAATAACGGGTCGTTATGAAACAACGATTCCTAATATCATAGATGACTACAATCACTATATGGAAGAGATTTGGGACTTTGAGGACCAAATTACACAGCAGGAGAAAGTAGTTGAAGCAAAAGAAAATGAATTGACTCTCGTTGGCTCTGAAGACACTTCTGAAGATGATGATCGCCGAGTCCTCTCTGGTTACAATCAGGCAAAGAGATTGTTGCAGGAGAAAGAAGAAGAGATTCAGCGTTATACTGGAAAGATTGAACTCTGGAAGAAAGGCTTGGAGAAGGCAAATAGAGAACTTGATAAGCGCCAAGAGAGTACCCCAATTAGAAAAGCCAAGCAGCTGTACGAGGATATGCAGATTGTGGGATCTATCTTTAATTCCACAAAAGAGCGTATCTTCCAAGGTCTCGTTTCAAATCTTCAGGTATCTGCTAATGAAATGTATGGCGCGCTAACAAAGGGTAATCAGACTTTAGGTGGTACACTTAATTTTGATCGTCAGGAGGATGGTACGGTAAAAGTATCCGTGACAAACTCATACGGCGAAGAACTGTTTGGTAATGGTACTGGATTCCAGCGAATGAAACAGTTGTCTATAGTGATGTCAATCATTTCATCGAGAGTCGGCAATAAGAGATTTGATTATCCCTTCATTTCCGATGCACCTTTCTCGGAATTCAGTTGGAACTTCATTCGTAATTTCTTTGAAATTGCACCGAATGTGTTCCGTCAGAGTATCATTATGATTAAGGACTTATGCGAACCCAATTCCCAGCTTCTTATCAATGAGCATGGAGAAGATATTGCAAGAAAGATGAGAGAGGGAGAAATTAAGGGTACATTCTATGTGAACTATCCTGAGACAAGGGCCGATGCCTCTAATCTCGTTACGAAAAAAAAGTGTTATTCAGAATAAATCATAGCAGGTATGAATAGTGCACAATTTAAAAACAAGGTTGACGATTTACGTCCTAACTATAGTGACAAGTATCGTTCAATGATTGATACGATTTCCAATAAGCAAGAAAGACTTGGTAAGGGTAATATTGCTCAGTTTGGTGCGTATTATCAGACATTTATGTATGCCTGTATCATTGGTTTACGTTTGGGGGAACCCAAGTATTTTGAACCACAGGAAAAAACATGGGAGTTTGCTCCTATGTTTAAATGGAAGCCTACGCCTATCCGTGATTATATCATTATGATGATACTAAATCGTTCTGAAAACTTTGGTTACAACTGGATTGACTTGGAGAATGCAAATGAGGAAACCATAGCAAAGTTTCTCAGGGCATTTGAAAAAGAAATTGAGGGCTATGCTAATCGTGGGTTCAAGTACTTAGCCGAGAAATGGGAGAAGGAACGTGTTATGTTTTCATCTCCTACGGTGTTTGTTGAGATATTAAAAGAACTAAAAGAATAGAAACAAGGGAATTATGGCACATAATACAATAGAGGGAAATCCTACCAAGAAGTTTTTCATCGAAATGATAACAAGAGACATTTCGATTGAGGACGCAATAATTGATTTGCTTGACAATTCAATTGATGGGGCGACACAATTTAATAATGAAAATTTAAGTGGTTTTTATATTAATCTTGAAATAGACGAAAATAGATTACTAATAAAGGATAATTGTGGAGGCTTCTCTCTTGATAGAGCTCAAAAATATGCTTTTAGATTTGGAAGGCCTGAAGATGCACCTACAATAAACAATTCTGTTGGTAGATTTGGCATAGGGATGAAAAGAGCTTTGTTTAAAATGGGGAAGAAGTTTTCCGTAGAATCACAAAAGGGAAATGAGCATTTCTATGTACATGTCAATGTAGACGAATGGTGCAATAAAAAGAAAGACATGTCAACTAAAGAAGGTGAGATCGTTCAAATAGACGACTGGACATTTGAATCTGAAACTATAAACAGCTTACAAGATGAAGATGGAACAACTATTGAGGTAACGGATTTAAAGGAAGATGTGAAAATACTATTTGGGAGTGAAGATTTTCTAATAAGTCTTGATAATTGTATAACAAAGATGCTTTGTTTTAGTCTTGCAAAGGGGTTAAAAATAACTTTGAACAACAAATTGTTAAAAGGTAATAGTCCAGAGTTGTTGATATCTGAAAATAGTCGACCATATTTTATGGAAGGAAACATTGATGATGTACATTATAAAATAGTTGCAGGATTAGGAAAGATTGGAGAACCGAAACTTTCTGGATGGTATGTGTTTTGTAATAACAGACTCGTCCTAGAGGGTGATCAAACCAGTCTTACAGGATGGGGAGTTAACTCTCTTCCGAAATGGCATATTGATTATGTTATGTTTAGGGGATTTGTCTTTCTTGATAGTCAAGAAACAAGTAAATTACCCTTAACAACCACTAAGAAAGGGTTGGATGCATCCTCTATAGTGTATCGTAAAGTACTCCCATATATGCGAAACGGTATGATAAGAGTCACTACTTTCTTGAAATCTATTACGGGGCTAAAAGAAGAAGCGAATGATTATAGAAGGCTGATAGCAGATACTTCTAATAAAATGGATATTGAGTCTATTCGTTTATATAAAGCTGAATTTATAGGAGAAAAGTCATTTATTGCCCCAGTATTAGATTTGCAAAAAATCGCAGAAAAGAAAGAAACTGTAAGAGTTGCATATGATGTAAATAAAAAAACAGCTGAAGTCGCTAAGAGCAATGCGGATGTTTCAAGTTATAAAGAATTAGGAAAAACCACTTTTAACTATTATATTAAAATGGAGGGCATCGGTAATGAGTAAAAGCGCTGTCACTATAAATTATGAAACTCGTCCATGTAAATTTGTAGAACGTAGAATGCTTCTGGCATCTCTTTCTCGAATTTTAGGAACTATTAGAAAAGGGGCAGATTATCAATATATCGGCTTCGGTGGATGTTCTTTTACTGATTTTAAGTTATTCCATCGTGAACTTCATATTAATAAAATGATTAGTATAGAAGAGGAAGGATATTCAAATGAAAAATTAGAATTAAATAAACCATTTCAATGTGTTAAAATATTAAGAGGAAAATCTAATGTGGTACTTCCCCAAATAGACTTGTCACTTCCTTCTGTGGTATGGTTGGATTATGATGGTATTTTGGAAAAATATATGTTTGAAGATCTTGAAACTATTTTTCATACTTTACCTGTAGGTAGTGTTTATATTTTCTCGTGTAATCGAGAACTTAAGAAATGTAATTACGAAGATTTGGAAGACCAGATAACAAGCAAGGAAGACGGAAACAATCCAATGTCACCAGAAGAATTGAGAAGTGTATTTGGAGACTTGACTCCATTTGACATTGAACCAGATGCATGCACTCCTGAAAAATCATACTATACTATAAAAAGAATGTTAGACAAAAGAATTGGGAATATAATAGCTGAGAGAAACTTGAGCAAGGATGAAAATACAAAATTCCAATTACTATATAATCTTATATATCAAGAGAATAGAGGTGCAAAGATGTACACATATGGAGGAATTGTTTGCGATAATAGTATAAGTGTTGATTCTATTTATTTTGATGATTTTGTTTTTGTCGCTAAAAATAATAATGATCCTGCATATAAAATTGATGTGCCTATTTTAACTCATCGAGAGGCATTGGTATTAAACCAGGTTTTATTTGATGAAAGCAAAGAACAAAAATTAATTGATGCTGGAATAATTACACAAACGGAGTTGGAAAAATATAAACTAATATACAAATATTGTCCCTCCTTTCATGATGTGAGATTTTAATAATTAAATCAATGAAGAATATAAAATGGAACAAATATGAAGCTGCTTTATTAGTTGATGCTTACAAAAGAGTGGCGAATGGTCATGTTTCAAGAAAAGAAGTTGCTATGATAATATCAGAGAGATTGAGAATCCCAGGATTGTCAGATAGTGAGACCTTTAGAAACGTTAATGGTATCACACTTCAGCTTGGAGCAGTTGAGTTTCTAATGACGGATGGTGCTCATGGCATTTCTCATGTAAGTAACCTCTTTCGTGAGATTATAAAATTATACAAAGAGGATTATGCTGCGTTCACCGACCTTTTGGAAGAAGCAAATCGGAGATACCCCAATAAGATTATTTGATATGCATAAACAAATTCTCATCTTAAAGGCATGTGGCAGTTCCGATGAACCTCATGAGTGCAATGGGATATGCGAGCAGGCGCAATTGTATGGAATTGGGCATATTTATAAAGTATGAATATAAAATAAAAAGATATGGATAAGATAGATACATTGTTCAGAGAGTGGAAATCTCTTCAGCCATTAAAAGAAAATGATCAAAGGAGATTAGGCCAAAAGTTTATGTTGGAATTTAATTACAATTCCAACCATATAGAGGGTAATACACTTACCTATGGGCAAACGGAGTTTCTTCTGATGTTTGGCAAAGTAATAGACAATGCAAACATGAAAGACTTAGAAGAAATGAAAGCGTCCAATGTGGGATTGAAAATGGTAAAGGAAACTGCATTAGACAAAGAGCAGCCCCTTACTGAATATTTCATTCGTACATTACATCAGACTTTGCTTCGTGAAGACTATGTAGTTTATCGTCAACTTCCTGATGGAACAAATACATCGTATGTTGTTCATGCAGGACGTTATAAGACACGCCCGAACTCTGTCATTACTGCAACAGGTGAAAAATTTGAATATGCCTCACCGGAAGAGACACCGGCATTGATGGCCGATCTAATTCAATGGTACAATAAAGAGGAGAAAAAAGGACAAATGACTCCTATTGAACTTGCCACATTGTTTCATTACAGATATATTCGTATCCATCCGTTTGAAGATGGAAACGGTCGTGTGTCTAGGTTGATAGTCAACTACATATTACATCGTCATGGATATCCCATGATTGTGGTAAAAAGTGCAGATAAAGCCAATTATCTGACAGCCCTTAATCGATGTGACATTGCCGTTGGCAAGATTCCATCCGAAGGCGCTCATGCATCGCTTGAACAAATCATGCCTTTTGTTGACTATTTATCGAATTGTTTAGAAAGAGCGTTAATAATTTCTATAAAGGCAGCAAAAGGTGAGAGTATTGAAGAAGATGATGATTTCGAGAAACAATTGAAAATAATTGAGAGAAATGCAAAAAAAGATACGCCACAAGTATCACATATCGTAACGTCGCAGGATAAAATAGATGTTTTTAATCGATTCCACAGGCGCTTGACAGAGAGGTTGATTAATGCACTAAATCCTGCTATTGCATTTTACAACACATTGACTATCCATTATTTTATGACGAAAGATAGGGACCAAATAAGTGGTTCGGGATTCTTTGTACTCAATTATAAAGAAGAGCTCAATGAAGATTTACCAGAAAAAGATAAGGAGATACTAAAGGAAGCTCAGTCTATTATGCTACACATTTCTTTGCAGGGAGTAAAACCAATTTACAAAATGAAAGACACTCCTATCTTTTTAAAAGCAAGCGTATTATTTGAATCGACCTATTATGTCTTCAACGGAACGACATATAAATATGGTGTTTATCCAACACCTACCCAAATCGACAGCTTTATCAAAGAGATAAAAGATTATGTTTTAACAACTATCCAAAAAGCAACAGAGTCAGAATAAAGACACGACAATTGACATGGGGATCCAAGCAACTTTACACGGGTACAGAGTACAGTTCCTATATACTTTATATAGGATGATGCGTTCTGACAATCCACAGGAAGTGTATGTGCCTGAGGGAAAGGAAGATTTGGATGTTTATGTTGATGGTGTCTTGAAAGAGTGTATTCAGGTGAAATGTCATGCAGGGACTTTGACGTATAGAGATTTGTATTCGACAGGAAGAAAGACATCATTATATTGCAGAGCAATCAGTTCTATTGGTGAGAATCCAGATGTAAAGATAAGAATAGTATCTATCAACGGGAAGATAAGTGACGAACTTACAGATAAAGCAAAACTGAAACGGAAACTGAAAGGGGATACTGAACTGAAACTAAAAGAGCATGAAGCGAAGAAGCTTGCAAACATTATTGATGCTGCTGTTTTTGATGAGCAGGAAATGCTCTCTGCTATTTCTTCGGAGTTGAAATCAAGGTTTACAGAGATTGATGCGGTTTTAGGCATAAGACTATTGACGCAATGGATTTATGAGGCTGCAGAACACGGAGAAAGTCTAACAACAGAAAATATGGAGCAAGTGATTCGGGCCATTGGTGTTTTCCAGTCTCAAATGCAAGCATTCCATCATCAACTTGGTTATGCCATTGTTTCACTATTCGTGGAAAACGGCTTGGCTGGTTATGATGAACAAGCTTTGACGAAAGCATTTTATGATGGTGTTTCTGCTAAGCCGGAACATATTATGGCCGGACTGGATATTGAACGAGGAGATGTTGAAAATGATGTTGAAACTGCATTTAGGAAAAGTAACATTGTAATAGTGCATGGATTGTCTGGTGCAGGAAAAAGCACATTTGCATACAGATACATTTATGAACATGCCAGTGTAATGGCTTACGAAATCAGGAATTGCAATCTAAAGAACGTGAACGATGTGTTGGCATCGTTATCAGCAATTGCTAATGGGCTGAGGATTCCCGCCATGTTCTATTTTGATGTCAATCCATCGAATCAAGAGTGGATAGAGGCAATTTCAGTTTTGGCTGACAGAAAGGATATTCGATGTCTTGTGACCATGAGGCAAGAAGACTGGAATGTTCAATATCCAAGAATCAGTTATTCATTTAAGTATGAGGACATTACGCTTGAGTTGCGTAGGGAAGAAGCCGTGCAGATATATAACAGATTGCTAGAGAAAGATGTTGTTATTCATCGTTCGTTTGAAGTTGCCTGGGAAGAGGCAGAACAATCGGGTAATCTGCTAGAGTTTATATATTCGCTAACTCATGGAGAGACACTTGAGAATAGAATAAAGGATCAAATCTCTCGTGAATCAAAACCGAGTAAAGCCCTATTGAGATATGTCAGTACCGCAAACTATCTTGGCGGGTACATCAACCTGGACGGATTATTGCAGTTGTCAGGTTTGAATATCGAAGAGGTTTCTTCTTCGATAGACAGTTTAGTGCATGAGTTCTTTAGAATTGAAGACAATGTGTTTAAAGATATTCATCCGATTAGGACAAAGTTTATTGTAAAAGCGTTGTATGACGATAAGCCTTCGTTCCTAAAAGTTACAGCAATGGAGATATTTGATAAGATAAACATTCCCGACGGCCATCTTTATATCTTGCGAATGATGAAGGAATGTAGAATAACTGTAGATGAACTTATTTCCGATTTCTCAAACAAAGAGTTTTCTCCGAATCAAGCTTATAGCATGGCAAGAGCTTTGTTATGGTGTGGTATTTATGATTATGAAAGGAAACACAAGGAATTGATTGGCGAGCTAAGTAATCTGGTTGGTTCGCTTTGGGAATATTTCGTGCCAATGAACTTCACAGGTATTGATATTCAAAAGAGCATGTCTGTTCTTACGAGTGTTAATCCGAACTTTCCTGATACTAAAGAGATTGTATCAAAATTTGATAATCAACGTGAGATTTTTGGTCATTTAGAAAGATGGCTAAAAAGCAGGAAACTCAGTTTCCGTCCTATTAGACATAAAGAATGGTTTGTTCTCAGTAAGTTCTTAACACTTGTTTTATGGGTAAACCCAAATGACATCGAGATAATTGGCACACCAGACTGCCAGGCCATTGAATCTGAAAGTTTGGATGAATGTGCGCAGATTCTTCTGGGACTGAAGAGTACAGGGCGTTTTGATCTTGTGTCAGATTATGAGAAGCTGTTCATCATACGTTTGAGAAAGGAATATAATATCATCCAGTTTAAAAAGGAAAAGCAATCTTTACAGATGCTGAGCTTCTTAGATTATAATGAAGATTCATCAAGAAGGGTTGAAGACAACAAAGGTTTTATTACTGAGCAAGTTAATATGCGGATAATAGATCTTTGTAGATGTGCATTCCCTGAAGTAGAAGAATATCGTTCGGAAATACTAAAAGATGATTTGATAAATCTTTTCGATGAGATGCCGACATTAAAACAAATAAAACGCGATAATCTTCCACTTGATGAGATGCGTGAACCAAGAACTGTTCTTTGTAATTTGTATAAAAAGGAGAATGGAATTACTAATCGTGAAACGTATGCAAATCGCGTCTTGCAGAAAAGAAAAGATTACATAAGAGCGAACATGATAGTGACACATTTCCTCGATGAATGGCACAAAAATCCCCAAATAGCATATAGGGGATATACGCAACTTATCCAAGAATTAGCAGAACTTGCAGATAAGACAGAATTTTCAATCCCGACATCGGAAATTAGCGAGTTCGGATATGGCCGATCACATAATCAGTTTTTAGACATAGAAAAAGCCTGGAATAAAAAGGAACTTGACGATATTTACCATTCTGTAGATAAGTATTTCTTTGGATTGCGTACTTTTTTTTATCAATTTCCAAAGGCAATCGCAAATGAAGATAATTTCAGAAACACAGCCTCAGCGAATTTGTTTGATGCAATGATGTTGTTACCATCATTGCAATCCAATTTTAGGAATGTTTTTGGCAAATATGTTTCAACTGACGAACTTGAGCAAATTCATGAGAAAGAGAATAGAAGCATTAAATGTCTTTGGGTTGTATGGGAATCATTAAGAGATGGTTTTAACTATAATAGTGTATCCCATTTGTCACAAAGATATGAGCAAATGAAAACAACACTGGTAGAAAAGTTTGTAGACGCGATAGAAAAAGAATGGAAGGATTGTGGTTTTGATAGTGAAAGACTTCATATAAATGTCAATCAAAAGACAATGCAGGTGGACTATATATTCTCTAATGAAGAAGAATACAAATACGGTTTTTACTATATTCAAATAGCTATTGCTAAAAAACTGGTAAATTACAATGACTTCTCCTCTCAGCGGATGATTTTACAGAATGTAATAGAAAAAGTGATTATAAAACCTCTTTATCAATTGAGGGATGGCTCTGTTGTGTCATTGGATGGAGAACATTTTGTTTGTAATATGAAGAGTTTGTTTACAAAGGCAGATGAGGTTGTGAAAGATGTTGCTTGTTTCTTCTTTGTTCCTGAACAGGATGAAAAAGACATAAAAATCACAGAATTGGCAGTTTTTAATCAACTGATAGCAACTATGAACCTAATTATATGGACTTGTAATAAACTATCTTCATTATATAAGCAATTGGAAGAAGATGATGAAACTGCAAAAGGGATTGCTGACAATTATAGACATCTATGTGAGAAGAGGATTACTGAGACGGATGTTGCTATCTTTGATAGTCTTTTGCTAATAACTCCACAAGATACTTCTATCAAAGACAAGATAGATAATGCTATTAAAATAACCAAGTTATTTATGTCCTCTATTGTATCCGATTCAACATGGTTTATGAATTCGGACCAGTTGAAGAGCGCTTTTAACCATTTGAACGACATAAAAAAGTACGTTCAAATGCAATTACTTTCTAGTAAAAATCAGATTATAGAAATAATTATTTGAATTTGCAAAAAACAAGGTATAATGACAAAAGAAGATAGACAAATAAAGAATTTAATAAATGAAGGGCTTTCCATCATTAGCTTAATGAAGATACGGTCTGATTCCTTAGCAGGCTCAAACACCAACAAATTAAAGGAAACTATTAAGAGATTGTTCCCTCTTATTTCTCATGATTGTCCTATGATAAGCGATATTCTTCGTAATGCGGAAAACAAACTGGTTGAAAATCGAATGATAAATGCATTCTCTTTTGGAGACATAAGAACTTCTCTTAAGGTGTTAAAAGATAATTATTGTCGCCCGCCTAAGATTTTCATCAGCCACAAAAGTGAAGATGAGGACTTTGTGAAAGCTCTTGTTAAGCTTCTTAGACTTTATATGGGGTCTGAGGCAGAAAAAATATTCTGTAGCTCTGTTCCTAATTACAAGATTGGAATAGGTAAAGACATCTATCCAGAGATAAAGTCTCAATTTGAGAAGCATGAAGTTTTTATGATCATTATTCATTCTCCCCGATATTATGAAAGTCCTATTTGCCTTAATGAAATGGGGGCAGCATGGATACAGGATACAGAGTGCTGTTCGTTTCTTACAGCTGACTGTGAATATGATGACTTAAAAGGTGTTATTGACAAGAAGTTCATCTCCATCAAAGTCAATGCAAAAGATGCAACAAACAGAATGAATGAGTTTATTTGTAAAGTGCTGGATTTCTTTAATCTTCCCCAACTAGAGTTATCTGCTTTTTCACAATGGGAGTCAGATCGAAATGAATTCCTCAAGGAAGTTTGCAGATTAAGCACAACTGCTGAGAAAAGAGAAAAAACAAAAGATAAAAAGTCAATGCAGGATTCATTATCGGATTTTGACAATGAGCACTTAAAGAAATGGGCAAATTGTGATGATGGTGAGTGCTGGATAATAGAAACTATGGATGGTTCTTTTATCCAGATTGGTGAAGAGGAATTTTGTGTCAATAGTGGAAGAGAAAGAGCAGAATGGGACAATTTCTTTGAGCGACTAATTGAGCTTGGTTTTGCCGTTATAGATCGTCCGAATAGTGATGGCAGTCCTATATACAAATTGAAGAAAGCTGCGTATGATTATGTAGAATCATTGAAAATATGGCAATCAGGGGGTTAGACTTTTGATTGAAAAACGTTATGGAAGATGTAAAATTTTCGAGTTTTCCATACTATAGTAATAGGAACAGACAACGAAATAAGAACAGAATAAAAACGTTATAGAAATAAAGTAAGACGAGATATGTCAGAACAGGAATTACAACAATACCTTATCAAGCATTATCCCAAGGAGGATGAGGCTTGTGAATGGAAGGAATTCAAGAACCTGAAGAATGACTTCAATGGGCATGAGAAGGATGACGTGATTTCATACGTGTCGGCTTTGGCCAACATGGAGGGAGGACATCTGGTGGTCGGTGTTGTAGACAAGACGTTGGAGATTGTGGGTACGGACACCTACAACTATGATGTGCAGAAGGCTCGACTCCGACTGATTAGCCAATGCACCAATCTGCCATCAGAAGGGTTGCTGGTAGAGGAGTTCATTACGTCGGACACGAACAAGACGGTGTGGGTAATCCATGTGCCTCGCCATATGAAGCGGCAACCTGTCTATGCTCACAACAAGGCTTGGCAGCGTCTGGACGATTCGCTGATTGAGTTGACAGATTCGCGCAAGAATGCCATTCTTGAAGAACGTGATGACGCGGCTTTTGACTGGACTGCGGAGGTGATTGCTGATGCTACGATAGATGACTTGGAACCAGATGCTATCGTAAAGGCTCGTGAAGGGTATAAGCAGCGATACCCGAAGTTGGCAAAGGAGTGTGACGGTTGGAGCGACAAGGTGTTTCTCGATAAGGCAGGTCTGACGATTGGTGGAAAAGTGACTCGCACAACGCTGTTGTTGGTTGGTAAAGAGACATCTGCTTATAAACTGAACCACATCGCGCAGATAGTGTGGAAGTGTTTCCAAGACGGACAGGTGTTTGGTGACATCTATACCATTCCGTTTGTCCTCACGACCACAGAGTTGCTTCATCGGATTCGTAACTATCGCTTCAAGATTTATCCCAAGAACTCGCTGATTCCGGCAGAGGTATGGAAGTATGATACGGAGAGTATTCTTGAGGGTATGCATAACTCGATAGCCCACCAAAACTATGAGAAGGGAGCCAGAATTATTGTGACGGAAGACAAGGACTCGCTGAAGTTTCAAAATGACGGTACTTTCTTCGAGGGCGACTACAGGCAGTACATCACGGGCGAGAAAACTCCCAAGAGCTACCGCAATCCAGCATTGGTGAAAGCGATGGTTAACATTAAGATGATTGATACTCAGGGTTACGGCATTCATAAGATGTTCGTGAGCCAGAAAGAGCGTTTCCTACCTATGCCTGACTATGATTTGTCGACTGCTGACGAGGTTGTACTCAACATGCCAGGAACTATCATCGATGAGAATTACAGCCTGATGTTGCTGGCTAATCAAGACTTGTCACTGACGGATGCGGTGCTTTTGGACCAAGTACAGAAGAGCAAGGAAATCAGCCCAGAAGCGGTGGCAATGCTTCGCAAACGCAAACTGATAGAAGGTCGTCTGCCACATATCTATGTAGCAAAGGATATTGCTCAGGTAACAGGCCAAAAAGTAGAGTATTCAAAACACAAGGGATTGGCAGATAAGAAATGCGAAGCCCTCTTGCTCGAATCGCTTAATGATCACAAAACACTTAGCAAACAGGAGATTGTGAGACTGCTGTGGGATTTGCTTCCAGACCAATTGGAGGATAAACAGAAAATCAATAAGATTGATTATTTATTGAAACGATTGAGAATGGCTGGTAAAATTATCAACGAGACTAAAGGCAGCGATTCTGTTTGGTCGCTCGGAAAACCTTGAAAATTACGAGCGGTTACGAGCGAATTTCCGAGCGAATTTAAGAGTGCGATTATTGTAACACACTGATAATCAACGAGAATTGTCGCTCGTAAAAGTGAAAAATCACGAGCGACTTGCGAGCGAAATAAGAATATGTCAGCTATAATAACAGATTCATTCGACTACAACGATATTGTCAGGGTTCTTGACCTTGATGAAGCGTTTGTGCATCATCAGATTGATGCGCTTCAGCCGAAGTATTGGCGTGTTGTGATAAAGACAAAGCCCAAGGGACTGAAGATTTTCGCGCCTGTGATGGTTAGCGGCAATAGGGGCATCGACTATATGATATACATGCTGAGTCGAGACTGGCAGATAACAAAGAAGCAGCGATTGCTCGACTACATGTGTTTCGGGGTGTACCGCCAGACGGACGGTTTCCACCTTGTAGGCTTCATGTATCTTGATTCCAATCCTTTGGCAAAGCCGGAGAAAGCATTCTTTACGCCTCACTTCTTTGACAGGTATAAGGAGAGGACT
>OMXO01000011.1 GCA_900315035.1 uncultured Prevotella sp. | reverse complement strand
ATAAGCGAGCTTAGCCTCGTCGATACCATCGGGATCGTAGATGTAACCGTCTGAGTCAGAGAGTGTCAAGGGGATAGCACCGAGCTGGATGCACTTCTCTGTAGCATACTGAGCTACGTTACCAGAACCTGAGATCAGCACCTTCTTACCCTTCAGTTCGATGCCACGGGTAGCGAGCATAGAGGTCAGGAAATATACGCAACCGTAACCAGTAGCCTCAGGACGGATCAGAGAACCGCCGAAGCTGAGTCCCTTACCTGTGAGCACGCCCTGGAACTGGTGGGTGAGCTTCTTGTACTGTCCGAAGAGGTAACCAACCTCACGACCACCTACACCGATATCACCGGCGGGAACGTCCTCATCGGGACCGATGACGCGATAGAGTTCATTCATGAATGCCTGGCAGAAACGCATCACCTCTGCATCGCTCTTGCCACGGGGTGAGAAGTCGGAACCACCTTTAGCACCACCCATAGGAAGTGTTGTCAGTGAGTTCTTGAAAGTCTGCTCGAAAGCGAGGAACTTCAGAATACCGAGGTTCACTGACTTGTGATAACGGAGACCTCCTTTGTACGGGCCAATAGCGTTGTTGTGCTGGATGCGGTAACCCATGTTGGTCTGAACATTACCCTTATCGTCAACCCAAGTGATACGGAACTCGCAAACACGATCGGGGATGCAAAGGCGCTCGATGAGGTTAGCCTTCTCAAACTCGGGGTGTTTGTTGTACTCTTCCTCGATGGTGGGAAGTACTTGAGAAACTGCCTGGATGTACTCCGGCTCATTGGGGAATCTCTGTTTCAGATCCTCTACAACTTTTGCTGCATTCATAATCTAATTCTTTTTTTGTTGTTTGTTATACTGATTGATTATTCTGGGTGCAAAATTACAGCAAAAATTTGAAATAGCAAACATTTTATCAAATTTTTCGTTGAAAAACTTACTTTTTGTCACTTAATTGATATAAATCAAGCGCAAAGGGTTAATTTGGGGCTTGTTCCTTGTGTCCGAACACAAAAAAGAGCCGCACTTTTGGTACTGTGCGACTCTTTATTATAATAATAAGGTGTAATCCTATTTGCCAGAGACAGAGATCTTAGACTTGATCTTATCTACGTATGCATCGATACTGGCTACGGCAACGATATTGACAACATCGCGTACAGAAGCACCAAAGTCGATGAAGTGGATAGGTTTGTTCAGACCCATTTGGATGGGGCCGATAATCTCGGCATCAGTACCCAGCATCTGCAGCATCTTGTAACTGGAGCGCGCTGAGGTGAGGTTAGGGAACACCAGGGTGTTTACACGTTTTCCGAAGACCTTGGTGAAGGGGTATTCTTCGTCGCGCAGTTCATCGTCAAGAGCGAAGCCGAGTTGCATTTCGCCATCGATAGGAAGGTCGGGATAGAGGCGCTGCATCTCCTCTGTGGCATATTTCACCTTCTTGGCACCGTCGCTTGTGCTGGAGCCGAAGTTTGAGTGGCTGACCATCGCGATGACAGGCTTCTCATTGAAGAAACGAACGGCTGTAGATGCCAGTTTGGCGATATCTACCAGTGTCTCCTTGTCAGGGTTCTCGTTGACAAGCGTATCGGCGATGTAGTAGGTGCCCTTCGGAGAGTTGATGATGTGCATCGTGCCGAAGTGCTTGTACTCGGGGCGGATGCCAATCACCTCGTTAACGACCTTGATGGTATTGGAGTATTTGGTATAGAGTCCCGTGATGAAGGCATCAGCCTCGCCTGTTTCTACCATCATCATGCCAAAATAGTTGCGTTCGAACATCTTGTCGTTGGCTTCCTGATAGGTATAGCCCTCTCGCTGACGCTTTTCTGTGAGGATGCGGGCATAACGCTCACGGCGTTCCTGCTCTGAAGGATGACGCAGGTTGACAATATCTATACCATCGATGTTAAGATCCAGTTTCTTGGCAAGTTTGGCTATGACCTCGTCGTTACCCAAGAGGATAGGGTGGCAGATGCCTTCTGCCTTGGCCTGAACAGCAGCTTTCAGCATCGTCGGGTGTACAGCCTCTGCGAAGACCACGCGTTGCGGATGACCGGCAGCAGTCGCGTAAAGTTTCTGTGTGAGCTTTGTCTCTTGTCCGAGCAGCACGTTGAGTGAGTTCTTATAGGCATCCCAGTCTTCAATCGTCTTGCGCGCTACGCCACTTTCGATGGCTGCCTTGGCAACGGCTGAGGATACTTCTGTAATCAGGCGCGGATCGACAGGTTTCGGGATGAAGTAGTTACGGCCGAAAGTGAGGTTGTTCACCTTATATACATCATTCACCACGTCAGGTACGGGCTGTTTGGCCAAATCGGCGATAGCATGCACGGCAGCGAGTTTCATCTCCTCGTTGATGGCTGTAGCATGAACGTCGAGGGCTCCACGGAAGATGTATGGGAAGCCGATGACGTTGTTAATCTGATTCGGATAGTCTGTGCGTCCTGTTGACATCAAAACGTCGGGGCGAGCCTCCATCGCATCTTCATAGGAAATCTCAGGTACGGGGTTGGCGAGTGCAAAGATCACAGGATCCTTTGCCATCGACTTCACCATGTCTTTTGAGAGTACGTTTCCTTTGGAAAGGCCTACAAAGACGTCAGCATCCTTCACGGCTTCTGCCAAGGTGTGGATGTCAGTACGAGTGGTGGCAAAGAATTTCTTCTGCTCGTTCAGGTCCTGACGCTCGGTAGAGATCACACCCTTTGAGTCGAGCATCACGATGTTCTCTTTCTGTGCTCCGATAGCCATATAGAGTTTCGTACATGAGATAGCTGCAGCACCAGCACCGTTCACAACGATCTTCACTTTCTTGATGTCCTTGCCGATCACCTCCATCGCATTCTTCAAGCCTGCTGCAGAGATGATGGCTGTGCCATGTTGGTCGTCGTGCATGACAGGAATATCGAGCGATTTCTTGAGACGATCCTCAATATAGAAGCACTCAGGCGCCTTGATGTCCTCGAGGTTGATACCGCCGAAAGTGGGAGCGATACGCTCTACGGCTTCACAGAATTTCTCGGGATCCTTTTCTGCCACCTCGATATCGAACACGTCGATGCCTCCATAGATCTTGAAAAGTAGTCCTTTACCTTCCATCACAGGCTTGCCGCTCATAGCGCCGATGTCGCCCAGTCCCAGTACGGCAGTACCATTGGAGATAACAGCCACCAAATTTCCCTTGTCAGTGTATTTGTATGCGTTATCCGGATTCTCCTGGATTTCAAGACAGGGATAAGCCACGCCAGGAGAGTAGGCTAGACTAAGGTCGGTTTGAGTACGATAAGCCTTTGTAGGCTTTACTTCAATTTTTCCAGGACGGCCACTCTCATGGTATTCAAGAGCGGCTTCTTTCGAGATCTTTACCATAGTGTATTATTTGTTTAGATGTTGTTGTCTTAAAAATCGCTCGCAAAATTAGTAATTTTCTTGCGAATAACATTCCTTTTTTTGCTTTTTTTTGTATCTTAGTGAGTAAAATTGCATGAATATGCAGAAACACCATGAAAAAGGTGCATGCCATCGGCCTTGTCGTTTGTTTTTTATAGAGAATGAGGGAAATGTGGAAATAAATTTGGTGTTTTGCCTGATTTGCAGTAACTTTGCACCCGCTATTTAAAAGTAAGGCAAATGACAGCTTTTAAGAAAAAAAGGAGATGGCACTGTTTGTCTGGGCAAGAGCCCACGGAGATGGATAAGACCATCATGTTTTGGGAGAATAAAGGAAAACTTGTGCCGACTCGGGATCTGATTAAGACACCAGAGCAGATTGAAGGCATCCGCAAGGCGGGTGTCGTGAATACTGGTGTGCTTGACGAGGTGGCCAAACAGATTCATGCAGGTATGAACACGCTGGAAATCGACCAGATTTGCCGCAAGTATTGTGAGGATCATGGTGCTATTCCTGCTTGTCTGAATTATGAGGGTTTCCCTATGTCTGTGTGTACATCCATCAACGAGGTTGTCTGTCATGGTATTCCGAAAGAGGAAGACGTACTGGAGGAAGGGGATATCATCAACGTGGATTTCACCACGATTCTTGATGGTTATTATGCTGATGCAAGCCGTATGTTTATCATCGGAAAGACCACTCCTGAAAAAGAACAACTGGTGCGTGTCGCAAAAGAGTGTCTGGAGATAGGTATGGAAGCAGCCAAACCCTATTCGTTTGTCGGTGATATAGGTCATGCCATCGAGAAGCACTGCAAAAAATACAATTATGGCGTCGTACGTGATCTGGCTGGCCACGGGGTAGGACTGGAGTTTCATGAAGAACCAGATGTGAACCATTATGGCCACAAGGGCACAGGTATGCTGTTGGTGCCAGGAATGGTATTTACCATTGAGCCGATGATTAACATGGGCACGTGGCGCGTGTTTATCGATGCTGATGATCCGTATGGCTGGGAGGTGATTACAGAGGATGAGAAACCAAGTGCTCAGTGGGAACATACCTTAGTCATGACAGAACATGGGGTGGAGATATTGACGTACTAAGTAAATGGAAAAAGATATTTATATATTAGGTATAGAGTCGAGTTGTGACGACACGTCGGCAGCTGTGCTGAAAAATGGCATCCTGCTCTCTAATGTAACTGCCTCACAGGCTGTTCACGAGGCGTATGGCGGCGTGGTGCCAGAGCTGGCCTCAAGAGCTCATCAGCAGAACGTGGTGCCTGTCGTAGATCAGGCCATCAAGCGTGCGGGAATTACCAAAGAACAACTCTCTGCCATTGCTTTTACCAGAGGGCCGGGTCTGATGGGATCGCTGCTTGTTGGTGTGAGTTTTGCCAAGGGCCTTGCCCGTTCATTAGGTATTCCTCTGGTCGATGTCAATCATCTGCAGGGGCATGTGATGGCGCATTTCATCAAGGAAAGTGAAGACGATCAGCATCAACCTCCGTTGCCGTTCCTCTGTTTATTGGTGTCGGGTGGTAATTCACAAATCGTGAAGGTGAATGCCTATAATGATATGGAGGTGCTTGGCCAGACCATTGACGACGCTGCAGGAGAGGCTATTGACAAATGCTCGAAGGTTATGGGATTGGGCTATCCTGGTGGTCCGATTATCGACCGATTAGCGCGTCAGGGCAATCCGAAGGCCTATACATTTGCGGAGCCGAACATTCCAGGACTGGACTACAGTTTCTCTGGGTTGAAGACATCGTTTCTCTATTCTATGCAAAAGTGGGTCAAGGAGGATCCGGATTTCATCGAGCATCATAAGGAGGACATCGCGGCTTCATTGGAGTGGACCATTGTGGATATACTGATGAAGAAGCTGAAAAAAGCCGTGAAACAGACAGGTATCAAACATGTGGCTGTGGCTGGTGGTGTGAGTGCGAACAATGGTCTCCGCAATGCGTTTTACGATGCAGAAAAACGCTATGGCTGGACGATTTATATTCCGAAATTCAGTTATACTACGGATAATGCGGCGATGATAGGTATCGTGGGGTATTATAAGTATCTTGATGGTGTGTATTGTACCATCGATGCGCCTGCTTTCTCCAAAGTGACATTTAAGTAAAGGTAAAAAAGTAAAAAGGTAAAAAAGAAACGATATGGATTTTGAAAGTAAAATTATAAGCCGGGAGATCAGTGAGATCCTTTGGGAGACAGAAAAGACCGTAGGAACAGCAGAGAGCTGTACCGGCGGTCGTATTGCAGAGGCCATCATCTCTGTACCTGGCGCATCGAAGTATTTCAAGGGTGGCATTATCTGTTATGTCAATGAGATCAAGGAGAATCTCTTGGGCGTAGATCCGATAGTCTTGGAAGAGAAAACTGCTGTGTGTGAAGAGGTTGCTGTCGCCATGGTGAAAGGTGCTTGTAAGACGCTGAATACCGATTACGCTATCTCGGCCACAGGCATTGCTGGTCCTTCGGGCGGAACAAAGGAAATACCCGTTGGTACGATCTGGCTGGCATGCGGTAGTCCCGATCGCGTTGTGACGATGAAAGTAGAGGAAGATCATGGTCGCGATATCAATCTCGCTATTGCAACGAATAAGGCAATGGAACTCTTTTTGGGCTTCTTGAGGGAGGAAAATGTACCTCGTCCGGTTTATGAAGGTTAAAAAATATTAATTCTTGATTTTTACCCTTGAGTAATGGATTGAATATCAATAAAAATGTGTACCTTTGCACCCTGTTTGGAATAAGTAAGTGTAAACCACAAGTAAAAAGTAGATAGAAATGTCTAAGATTTGTCAAATTACAGGAAAGAAGGCACAGATAGGTTGCAATGTGTCTCACTCAAAGCACCGCACAAAGAGAAGCTTTGATGTCAACCTTTTCAGCAAGAAGTTCTACTATGTAGAAGAAGGCTGTTGGATTCAGTTGAAGATTAGCGCCGCTGGTCTTCGTATGATCAATAAAGTAGGTCTGGATGCTGCCCTGAAGCAGGCTGTTGCCAAGGGTTTTGTAGATTGGAAGGACATAAAAGTGATAGGAGATTAATAAGATGGCAAGTAAGAAAGCAAAAGGAAATCGTGTCCAGGTGATTCTGGAGTGCACTGAGCATAAGAACAGTGGCATGCCAGGTACGAGCCGTTATGTGACTACAAAGAACCGCAAGAATACGCCTGAGCGTATGGAGCTGATGAAGTATAACCCCATCCTGAAGAAGATGACTCTTCATAAGGAAATTAAATAATACGACTGAAGTATGGCAAAGAAAACCGTTGCTACCCTCCATGAAGGTTCAAAGGATGGTCGCGCTTACACAAAGGTAATCAAGATGGTGAAGAGCCCCAAGACCGGAGCTTATGTGTTCGATGAGCAGATGGTTCCTAACGAGGCTGTTAAGGATTTCTTCAAGAACTAATCCCTATTTTTATATAAAAATAGAGGTCGCAATTGAATTTGCGGCCTCTTTTTTTGTAGGTTCATTGAAAAATTGTAACGATATGTTTGGTTTTTCGCTTGGTTTGTGCTATCTTTGCACACGTAATATTATGCAATATGGGTATTTTTGGATTTTTCAATAGAGAGAAGAAAGAGACACTCGATAAAGGCTTGGAGAAAACCAAGTCGAGTGTATTTGATAAATTAGCACGTGCTGTCGCTGGCAAATCAAAGGTTGACGACGATGTGCTGGATGATCTTGAGGAGGTGCTGATCACAAGTGATGTAGGTGTTGATACAACCCTGAAGATTATTGATAGAATAGAGAAGCGCGTGGCCCGTGACAAATATGTGAGTACATCAGAGCTCAATGCTATTCTCCGTGATGAAATTGCAGCGCTTCTGGCTGAAAATAACTCTGAAGACAATGACAATTGGGATCTGCCTTCAGATCATAAACCTTATGTGATTCTTGTGGTTGGCGTGAATGGCGTAGGCAAGACGACAACAATCGGAAAACTCGCTTGGCAGTTTAAACAGGCAGGGAAAAAGGTCTATCTCGGTGCCGCAGACACGTTCCGCGCAGCTGCTGTTGAACAACTCTGTATCTGGGGTGAAAGGGTAGGTGTGCCTGTGGTTAAGCAACAAATGGGCTCTGATCCTGCTTCTGTGGCTTTTGATACCTTGTCGAGTGCGAAGGCTAATGGTGCTGATGTCGTGCTGATAGATACTGCAGGGCGCCTGCATAACAAGGTGGGGCTGATGAACGAGTTGAAGAAGATTAAAGATGTTATGAAGAAGGTGTTGCCAGAGGCACCCGACGAGGTGATGCTTGTGCTCGACGGTTCTACAGGACAGAATGCCTTCGAACAGGCTAAACAGTTCGCTGCAGTGACGCAAATTACTTCTCTGGCTATTACAAAACTTGATGGTACCGCTAAGGGAGGTGTCGTTATAGGTATTTCTGATCAGTTGAAAGTTCCTGTAAAGTACATCGGACTGGGTGAAGGTATGAAGGATTTGCAACTTTTCAATAAGCGTCAGTTCGTGGATTCTCTCTTTAATGGATAAGAAAGTAGTAGATATCATCTCTTTGGGCTGTTCCAAGAATCTTGTTGACAGCGAGGTTCTGATGGGACTGATGGAGTCTAATGGTTATCAGTGTTTTCACGACAGTGATAATCCTCATGGAGGAATCGTTGTGGTTAATACCTGCGGTTTTATCAACGATGCTAAAGAGGAGAGCATCAATACGATTCTTGAATTTGTCCAGGCGAAATCTGAGGGGAGGATAGAAAAGCTGTTTGTGATGGGTTGCCTCTCAGAGAGGTATCTTGCCGATTTGGAGGCTGAAATTCCTGAAGTTGATGGCTGGTATGGCAAATTCAACTATAAACAGTTGCTAAAAGATCTGGAAGGTGAGAATTATCCCGTGTGTGAAGGCAGGCGTCATATTACCACACCTCGGCATTATGCGTATTTGAAGATCTCTGAAGGGTGTGACCGGCATTGTGCCTATTGTGCGATACCATTGATTACGGGGCGTCATCAGAGTCGGCCAATGGGAGATATCCTTGATGAGGTGCGCCAGTTGGTGAAAGATGGCACGAAAGAATTTAATGTCATTGCCCAGGAACTCACTTATTATGGTGTGGATCTTGACGGCAAACAGCATATCGCTGAACTCATTGAACAAATGGCTGATATTCCTGGGGTTGAGTGGATCCGCCTGCATTATGCCTATCCAACACATTTCCCTTGGGAACTCCTTAGAGTGATGCGGGAGAAAAAGAATGTGTGTAAATATCTGGATATTGCTCTCCAGCATATTTCGGACCACATGCTTTCGAATATGAAGCGCCATGTGACAAAGAATGAAACCTATGAGTTGATTGAAAGGATTCGGAGGGAAGTGCCAGGCATTCATATCCGTACAACACTGATGGTGGGTTTCCCTGGGGAAACAGAGGAAGATTTTGAGGAACTAAAGGAATTTGTGAAGTGGGCTCGCTTTGAACGTATGGGGGCTTTCGCCTATTCTGAAGAGGAGGGAACCTATTCTGCTGAACACTATGAGGACGATGTGCCAGAAGATGTGAAACAGAGGCGCCTTGACAGACTGATGCGCATACAGCAGAATATCAGTGCAGAAGTCGAGGCAGAGAAAATTGGTAAGACTTTACGTGTCGTTATTGACAGACGAGAAGGCGACTATTTTGTTGGAAGAACTGAATTCTGTTCGCCAGAGGTGGATCCAGAAGTGCTTATCCCCGTTTCTGAACGTTCGTTGACAATCGGCAAATTCTATGACGTAGTAATTACAGACTCTGAGGAGTTTGATCTATATGGCTCAACAATCAAAAAGACAATATGACTAACAAGGATTTTATTGCAGATCTTGCCCAGCGTTCTGGATATTCACCAGAGGACGTGCAGAGAATGGTCAATGACGTTGTGGAAACAATGGGTGATTATTTTCAGGAAGATAATTCTGTGCTTATTCCAACTTTCGGGACCTTTGAGGTTAAGAAAAAACTGGAGCGTGTGATGGTCAATCCTTCTACAGGGCAACGTATGCTTGTCCCACCGAAATTGGTGTTGAACTTTAAACCAAATGTAAACTGGAAGGAGCGCGTAAAGAATGGAGGGAATGCGTGATGGGAAAGATGACAATACAAGATGTTTCAAGAGTATTATCGGAGCGTAAGGGACTTAACAAGAAAGATGCCTCGAACTTCGTTAATCTGATGTTTGATATCATTCAACAGGCATTGGAACGTGATGGCATCGTGAAGGTTAAAGGACTTGGCACATTTAAGATTATCGATGTGGATGCTCGTGAAAGTGTCAATGTGAACACTGGTGAGCGTGTGTTGATCGAGGGCCATAATAAGATTACTTTTACACCAGATTCACTCCTGAAAGAACTTGTGAATAAACCCTTTTCTCAGTTTGAGACCGTGGTGCTCAATGATGGTGTTGATTTCGATGAACCCGTGGATTTTGAAAAGAATGAAGAGCCAGTACCATCTGTAGATTCTGAAATACCCTCGGAACCTGTTCAGGATGTGTCGGATGCGTCATCAATGCCATTGGTAGATTTCAATGACGATTATAAGGAGAATCCAGTATCGTTAGGTGAGTCACCAGAAGCGGATACTTCTGAAGTTACCATTCCAGAAAAGTCATTAGAGCCAGAAATATCTTCTGTTTCAGTTCCAGAAGAGCCAGAGAGAATAGCGCCTTCAGAGAATGAAGTAACAGAAGATGAGGTGCCAGAAGACGAAGTAACAGAAGACGATGATGAAGCATATCATGAAACGACGTCGGATGGTGATGGTAAGAAATGGCTATATGCGTTGGTGGGTTGTCTGATAGGTTTTGCATGCGGTTATTTGTTAGGTGCTTTATTCCCATTTACGAGCAATAATCCTCAAAATCAGGCTGTTGTTGAAAAATCCCAGCCTGTTGTAATGCAACCTGTCAAAAAGTCTGAGGCAGAGAAACCGAAAGAGGATACGGCGAAAGTCGTAAAAATAGAAACAGAGAATCCGAAAAGTAAAGCGGAAACTCAAGAAAACAAGGCACCGATCGTTGAAACCGTAAAGGCTGAATCAAAAAATACTGAGGAGAAAAAGCCTGCAGAAAAGCCTGTAGTAAAGCCTGCTGAAGAGGTGGTTGATAAGTACTCGGCGATGGATTCCCGTGTACGTACAGGTGCTTATCGCATTGTAGGTACGGCCCAAACGGTGAAAGTAAAGGAAGGAGACAATCTTCTGAAGATTTCCCGCCGAAATCTGGGTCCTGATATGGAATGCTATCTTGAGGTATATAACAATCTGAAGGCCTCTTCTGTATTGAAAACCGGACAAGAAATTAAAATTCCAAAACTTGAACTGAAGAAGAAAAAGAAAGCCCAAAGTGTGAAACAATAGGGAAAGAATGAAAAAGTTTCTTAAAACTTAGGTTTTGGGAAACTTTTTTAATATTATTTAGACAGACAAATGTCGTTAAAATCCTTTTATTTCACTACTTTTGCGGGCAAATATAGAAAACTAAAAAAATTAAATATTATGGCAGAAGCAATTGACATCCGTGAGTTGAATATCCGGATAGAACAACAAAGCGCATTCGTGACAAATCTTGTAACCGGCATGGACCGTGTTATTGTAGGACAGAAGCATCTGGTAGATTCGCTTCTTATAGGTTTGTTGAGTGATGGACACATCCTCTTGGAAGGTGTTCCTGGTTTGGCAAAGACACTTGCAATTAAGACGCTGGCTCAACTGATTGATGCGGATTATAGTCGTATTCAGTTCACACCTGACCTTCTACCTGCTGATGTGATAGGTACGATGGTTTATTCTCAGAAAGATGAGAACTTCCAGGTGAAGCAAGGTCCTGTATTCGCTAATTTCGTGTTGGCTGATGAAATCAACCGTGCGCCGGCAAAGGTGCAGAGCGCATTACTCGAGGCTATGCAGGAAAAGCAGGTTACTATCGGTAGTAATACTTTCAAGTTGCCTAGTCCGTTCTTAGTAATGGCTACCCAGAATCCTATTGAGCAGGAAGGTACCTATCCGCTTCCAGAGGCACAGGTTGACCGTTTTATGTTGAAAGTCATGATAGACTATCCTTCACTCGAGGAAGAGAAAAAGATCATCCGTGAGAATATTGCTGGTGAGATGCCGACGGTAACGCCTGTGACGACTGCTGCAGAGATTTTGAAGGCTCGTAGCGTAGTCAATGAGGTTTATCTTGACGAGAAGATAGAACAATATATAGCCGATATCGTTTTTGCTACTCGTTATCCTGATCGCTATGGCTTGAAGAGCCTGAAAGACATGATCTCATTTGGCGGTTCTCCTCGTGCTAGCATTAATCTTGCTAAGGCTTCGCGTGCCTATGCCTTTATCAAGCGTCGTGGCTATGTGGTGCCTGAGGATATACGGGCTGTAGCCCATGATGTACTTCGCCATCGTATTGGTCTTACTTATGAGGCTGAGGCAAGCAACATCACAAGTGAAGAAATTGTCTCTAAAATTATCAATAAGGTCGAAGTGCCCTGATGGAAACATCTGAGATTATCAAGAAAGTCCGTAAGATTGAGATCAGGGCACGTGGCCTGAGCTCAAACATCTTTGCAGGTCAATACCATTCGGCCTTCAAGGGTAGAGGTATGGCTTTCAGTGAGGTGCGCGAGTATCAGTTTGGTGATGATGTACGTGATATTGATTGGAACGTGACTGCTCGTTTTCACCGTCCGTACGTTAAGGTGTTTGAGGAGGAGCGAGAACTGACGGTGATGTTGCTTATTGATGTCAGTGGCTCGTTAGACTTTGGCACACAGAAGCAGATGAAGCGTGATATGGTGGCTGAAATCGCTGCCACTATAGCCTTTTCTGCCATTCAGAATAATGATAAGATTGGTGTTGTGTTCTTTTCAGATAGAATAGAGAAGTACATACCGCCAAAGAAGGGACGTAAGCATATCTTGTATATCATCCGCGAGTTACTGGATTTTCACCCTCAATCAAAACATACGGATGTGAAACAGGCTATCGAGTTTTTGTCTAGCGTACAGAAACGACGTACAACAGCTTTTGTCCTCAGTGATTTCTATGTGCGTGATGATTTCCAACAATCGCTGCAGATTTGTAACCGCAAGCATGATGTTGTTGCTATTCAAGTCTATGATCAGCGTGCTAAGGAACTGCCAAACGTGGGTATTATGAAAGTTGTGGATGCAGAAACAGGTTTTGAACAATATGTTGATACGAGTTCAAAACGACTGCGTCAGGACTATCAACGCTACTGGATGAACCGTCAGGCGGAGTTGTTGGAAACGTTTAATAAGAGTAATGTGGATCACGTGAGTGTCGCTACCAATGAGGATTTCGTAAAATCGTTGTTGTTATTGTTTAAACAAAGAAGTTAATGAAAAAGAGTATATTTCTTATCGCGTTAATTGCCAGCGCTATATGCGCATCTGCACAAGTATCGGTAGAGGCGAGTATCGACTCTATCGAGATGTTTGTAGGACAGCAAGTTCATGTCACGCTGACAACTCATGCGAAAGAGAATGCTAAGATAGAATTCCCGGTTTTCAAGCCTACCCAATATATCACACCAGGGGTGGAGGTTCTTTCCTGCGAAGAGTTAGAGAAGAAGGCCTTGGATAATGGCTATGTGGACCGTTCGATGCGTTATACGCTAACTTCATTTGATGATACTTTATATTATCTGCCACCAATGGTTGTGAAGATTGATGGCAAACAGTATAAGAGTAAAAGCTTAGCCTTGAAAGTGTTGACCATAGAGGTTGATACTGTCCATGTGGATCAGTTCTTTGGCCCCAAAGATGTGCAGGACAATCCCTTCCTTTGGAGTGATTGGAGCTTGTCTTTTTGGCTTAGTGTACTGTTGCTTGTACTGCTTTCCGTTTGCTATTATCTGTATCTTCGTCTGCGGGACAACAAGCCGATCATTAAGACCATCCGTGTCATCAGACGTCTTCTGCCTCATCAGAAAGCCATGAAAGAGATAGAGGAGATAAAGGCTGATAAGATGTTAAGTACGAAAAATACTAAGGAGTATTATACAAAGCTGACAGATACACTTCGTAAGTATATTGAGGAACGCTATGGCTTCAATGCTATGGAGATGACTAGTAGTGAGATCATAGAGAAGCTGACATCCATCCAGGATGAGCATGGGCTTAGCGAACTCCGTCATCTTTTCTTGACGGCCGATCTCGTAAAGTTTGCCAAGTATTCTACGCTCATTAATGAAAACGATGCGAACCTTGTAAATGCTATTGAGTTCATCAATCAGACGAAACAGGAAAATATACCTGTAGAGGAGACAATAAAACCACAGCTTACAGAAGAGGACCAGCGCTCACAGAAGGCTCGTCGCATACTGAAAACGGTTATCTCGATATTAGTTTCGGCGGCAATACTGCTATTCCTCTTTGTGCTTTACACATTGTATTTATTATTATATTAAAGGAACTTAAATGGAATTTGCCAATAAAGAATATCTTTTTTTGCTCTTGCTCATTATACCTTATCTGATATGGTATGTGATGTATAGAAAGAGAACAGAGCCCACAATACGGATGAGCGATACGTTTGCCTTCCGTTTTGCACCGCGTAGTTGGAGAGTGATGCTAATGCCACTCTCTATGCTGTTGCGTGTATTGGCTTTCGTAATGATTATTCTAGTGCTTGCTCGTCCACAGACCCATAATTCATGGGCAAGTAAAACGGTTGAAGGTATTGATATCATGTTGGCTATGGACGTCTCTACGAGTATGTTGGCAGAAGACTTGAAACCAAATCGTATTGAGTCCGCAAAGCAGGTCGCTTCGGAGTTTATTATTGGTAGACCTAATGACAATATCGGCCTTTCGATATTTGCTGGCGAGGCTTTTACTCAATGTCCGATGACCACAGACCATACATCATTGCTCAATTTACTTCAAAACGTACGAACTGATATTGCAGCCCGCGGGTTGATTGAGGATGGAACGGCTATTGGTATGGGATTGGCCAATGCTGTTTCCCGCCTTAAAGACTCCAAGGCAAAGAGCAAGGTGGTGATTTTGCTGACAGATGGTAGTAACAATCGTGGAGATATCTCTCCAATGACAGCGGCAGAGATTGCCAAGAGCTTGGGTATCAGAGTATATACCATCGGTGTCGGTACCAATAAAGTCGCTCCGTACCCGATGCCCGTTGCTGGTGGAGTACAGTATGTGAATATCCCTGTAGAGATTGATTCTAAGACGCTGAGTGCGATTGCATCAGCTACAGAGGGAGACTTCTATCGTGCTACGAATACAAAGGAACTTCGTAATATCTATAAAGAGATTGACCAATTGGAGAAGAGCAAACTTAATGTCAAGAAGTTCAGTAAGCGTTATGAGGCCTATCAGCCTTTCGCATTGGTCGCCATCATTGCGTTGCTGCTTGAGATATTGTTGCGTATAACTATTTTTAGGAGAATACCATAATATGTTTAGATTTGAAGCCCCTATATATCTTTATCTGTTGGTGCTGATACCTCTATTAGCACTTGTCAGGTTTGTGTCCTATCGTAACCAAAAGAAACGACTTCGCAAGTTCGGTGATCCTGCGTTGCTCAAAGAGCTGATGCCTGATGTGTCCCGAGTTCGACCGTCTGTAAAGTTCTGGATTCTTCAAGGTGCGCTTGCCTTATTGATAGCGATGTTAGCTCGTCCTCAGTTGGGAACAAAGATTAATCACGAGAAACGTGTAGGAATTGAAACCATTATTGCTATGGATATCAGTAATTCCATGCGGGCAGAAGATATTGTTCCGAGCCGTTTGGATCGTAGTAAGATGATGGTGGAAAATCTGGTCGATCATTTTTCAAATGACAAGATTGGGTTAATAGTCTTTGCTGGCGATGCTTTTGTACAATTGCCTATCACGAGCGATTATGTTTCTGCCAAAATGTTTCTTTCTAGTATTGATCCTTCGATGATGGCCACCCAAGGTACTGATATTGCCACAGCCATCAACATGGCATCCCATAGTTTTACCCAAGAGGAAGGTATTGGTAAGGCCATTGTTGTTATAACGGATGGTGAAGACCATGAGGGTGGGGCAGTAGAGGCTGCCAAGGCGGCTAAAGAGAATGGTATGCGTGTCTATGTGTTGGGTGTCGGTTCTACGAAGGGATCGCCTGTTCCTGATCCTAGCACAGGTGACTACATGAAAGACAATACTGGCAATACCGTTATGTCGGCTCTCAATGAGGATATGTGTAAGCAAGTGGCACAGGCGGGAGGTGGTGCGTATATCCATGTGGAAAACAATAGCGCAGCCCAGGAACAACTCGATAATGAATTGGATAAGTTGGAAAAGAAAGAGACTGCTACGGCTGTCTATAGTGAGTTTGATGAACAATTTCAGGCTTTTGGCGTGTTGGCACTGCTTCTCTTAATATTAGAGATATGTATATTCGACCGCCGTAATCCCTTATTGAAGAATTTGTCTCTTTTTGGAAAGAAAAAGCAGGTGGTAACGATGTTGTTGTTACTTATGGTTGCAACGACCGCAAATGCTCAGACAGATCGTCAATATATTAGACAAGGAAACAAACTGTTCCGTATGGGCGATTATTCTAATGCGGAAGTTTCATATCGTAAGGCTGTTGAGAAGAATCCTAAGAATCCGCAGGCTGTCTTCAACTTGGGTAATGCATTGATGGCTCAGAAGAAGGACTCTGCAGCAGTTGAACAATTTGAGAACGCGTCGAAACTTGAGACTAATCCTTTGAGAAAGGCTCAGTCGTATCATAATTTAGGTGTAATTTGTCAGTCACACAAGATGTATGGTGAAGCTATAGAGGCTTATAAGAATGCATTACGCTTGAATTCTAATGATGATGAGACACGTTATAACCTTGTGCTTTGTAAACATCAGAAGCAGAAACAAGACCAGAACAAAGAGAATCAGCAGAACCAGCAACAGGGTAATGATGACAAGCAACAAGACAACAAGAACAAGGAACAGCAGAAGCCTGACGAGAATAAGGATCAACAGGAGGATAAACAGCAAGAGCAGCCTCGACCACAGATGAGTAAGGAAAATGCAGAGCAACTGTTGAATGCTGCCATCCAAAATGAGAAGCAGACGCAGGATAAGTTGAAGAAAGCTCAACAGCAACCACAGCGTCGGAATATACTTAAGAATTGGTGAGAATTGACAAGAATATGAGAGAATGTAAACGATATGTGATGGTAATGCGAATGGTGATGTTGCTTTTCACTATTCACTTTTCGTTATTTCCTTCCCTCGCACAGACCCTTACGGGTGCTGCCCCGTCACATGTTGGTGTGGGAGAGCAGTTTCGTTTGACCTATACAGTCAACACACAGAATGTTACGGATTTTCGAGCTGGTAACATCCCTTCGGAATTAGAAGTACTGATAGGACCAAACCGGTCTATGCAGTCTAGTTATCAGATGGTTAATGGACATACCAGTTCCTCGTCATCCATCACATACACTTATATTGTATGTGCAACAAAAAATGGTTCATTTACTATTCCTCCTGCTCATGTAGTGGTAGGGGGGAAGAGCATTGCTTCAAACTCACTGACAATTAAGGTGTCGGGTTCTGCGAGTGCGGCACGTCAGCAGCGTCAGCAACATGATGATGATGGCGCGGAGATGCGTGATGCAGGTAGTCAGATTTCGGGCTCAGACCTCTTTATCAAAGTTAGTGCTAACAAGAACCGTGTATACGAGCAGGAACCAATTCTGCTTACATATAAAGTCTATACGTTAGTCTCTCTGACTCAGCTACGTGGTGATATGCCCGATTTGAAGAGCTTCTATTCACAGGAAGTAGATTTGCCCCAACAGAAGAGCTTTTCAGTGGAACGTGTCAACGGTCGTCCGTATCGTACATGCACATGGAGTCAATATGTGATGTTTCCCCAAATGACAGGTAAACTTCAAATTCCGAGTATTACCTTCGAGGGAATAGTTGTACAGCAGAACCGCAGCGTTGATCCTTTTGAGGCATTTTTCAATGGTGGATCTGGCTATGTAGAGGTTAAGAAGAAAATTGTAGCTCCGGGAATAGAGGTACAAGTTAATCCGCTCCCTGAACGTCCTGCAGATTTCTCTGGTGCTGTTGGTAAGTTTGAGATTACTGCCCAGCTTAATAAGACAGAGACCAAAGCCAATGACCCAATAACGATGCGCGTAATTGTCAGTGGTACAGGTAATTTGAAACTTATAAAACAACCAGTTATCAATTTCCCGAAGGACTTTGATAAATACGAGCCAAAGGTAACAGATAAGACCAAACTGACTTCCAATGGAATAGAGGGTTCTATGGTTTACGACATTTTGGTGGTGCCTCGTCATCAGGGCAAGTATGAAATTCCGCCAGTTTCGTTTACCTATTTTGATACTACTACAAATAGTTATCAGACTATTAAGAGTGAATCGTTTACTCTTAATGTTACGAAGGGTTCTGGCCCAGGAGCCGTAAATGATTTTTCTGGTCAGGATATGCAGGAGTTGAACAAGGATATTCGTTATATCAAGATGGGGGATGTTCACCAGCATTCTCTCAACGAATTCTTTTTCGGTTCAATCACTTATTGGGTATTCTTGATTGTCCTTCTGCTGAGTTTTGTTACTCTTTTCATTGTGTTCCGTAAACGGGCTATCGAAAATGCAGATATCACGAAGATGCGTGGTAAAAAAGCCAATAAGGTTGCTGTGAAGCGTTTGAAGAAAGCGGCAGGCCTGATGGCTGATAACAAGCCAGGGGAGTTCTATGACGAAGTACTTCGTGCGCTATGGGGATATGTTGGTGATAAGTTGAATATCCCTGTAGAACAGCTCTCTCACGAAGTTATTGGGCAGCGTCTTTCTGAGCGCGGTGTTAGCAAGCCCACCATTGTACAGTTTAATGGTGCCCTTGATGAATGTGAGTTTGAACGTTATGCACCAGGTGATCCCAAGGGTAATATGAAAAAGGTATATCATAAAGCAATGACTGCTATCGAGAAGATTGAAGAGACGACACGAAGAACTGGCTCTTCGAAGTTGGTGTCTGTGCTGGTCTTCCTTTTGTTCTTGCCTCTTTCTACATCTGCTGTTACTAAGGCAGAGGCAGATAGTGCTTATGCTCGCGGGCAGTACCAACAAGCGATAAAGGACTATGAGGCTTTGCTAAAACAAGGAGCTGCAGCAGAACTCTATTATAATTTGGGCAATGCGTATTACCGTACTGAAAATATTACGCGTGCTGTACTCAATTATGAAAGAGCCCTATTGCTCGCTCCTGGTGATCGTGATATCCGCATTAACTTACAGATAGCAAACTCAAAGACTATTGACAAAATTGTGCCGGAGTCAGAGATGTTTTTCTTTACTTGGTACCGATCGTTGGTAAACTTGATGAGTGTCGATGGATGGGCTTGGTTAGCGATAATCTCGTTGGCACTTGTAGTCGCGCTGTTACTTGTTTATCTGTTCTCAGACCGCATCTTGTTCCGAAAGATAGGCTTCTTTGGTGGACTTGCTTTGTTACTTCTTTTTGTACTTGGCAATATATTTGCATGGCAACAAAAGCAGAATTTGCTGTATCGTAAAGGCGCTATTGTGATAACTCCTTCTGTTACTGTCAAAAGTACCCCCGCTATGAATGGTACAGATCTTTTTGTCCTTCATGAAGGAACGAAAGTTGTCATCACCGATGGTTCAATGAAAAGCTGGAAAGAGATTCGCATAGCTGATGGCAAAGAAGGATGGGTGGAAAGTAAAAAAATAGAGGAGATTTAGCCTATGACGATTTTGGAACTATTCTTGACCAGCGATGGTTTATTGCCATCACTCGAAAGTTTTGATCGAGAGGCTTTGCTTGCTGTCAATGGTAGTGATTCACTTTATTTGGACCGTGTGGCTCATGTCCTGACAACAGCTTTTACGTGGGTTCCCCTTTATATCAGTCTCTTCTATATTGTGTTGAAGAATAATGATACAGTGCGTAAAGTGCTTTTCATTCTTGCTTGCGTTGGCTTATGCTTGTTATTGGCAGGTACTGTTGATGACACGATAGTTAAACCTATGGTAGGTCGGTGGCGCCCGACACACGATCCTGTCATTGGAACGATGGTTGATGTCGTTGATGGTTATCGTGGAGGACGTTATGGATTTTTCTCTGCGCATGCTTCCAATACTTTCAGTATCGCAGTATTCTTTTGCTGGTTGGTCAGGTGTCGGATATTATCGATAGCACTGGTTTTATGGTCTTTGACTAACTGTTGGACTCGAATGTATCTCGGTGTACATTTTCCTGGTGATATCCTTGTGGGTTTGACGTGGGGAGGAATTGTTGGCACATCAGTATATTATTTGCATTATCGTGTTTCCCATCGTATGTCAAATGGTTACCATCATGTATCAAGCCATTTCACTTCAACAGGCTATGAACGCTCAGATGCTAATATACCTATTGCTGTTCTTGTCTTTACATTGCTGTATGCACTTCTTAAATCCTGTATTTTATGAGCATTGATCCACGTCATATACGTATTTGCGATTACAATTATCCATTGCCAGAGGAGCGAATTGCCAAGTTCCCTATAGCCCAACGCGATCATTCTAAATTGTTGATTTATAAAAAGGGTGATGTAAAAGAAGATGTGTTCTATCACCTTCCAGCCTATTTACCCAAGGGAGCTTTGATGGTGTTCAACAATACCAAGGTGATCCAAGCTCGTATGCACTTCCGTAAAGAGACAGGTGCTCTTATTGAGATTTTTCTTTTGGAACCTGCAGAACCTTCTGATTATGAACAGATGTTCCAAACGACATCCTGTTGTACTTGGTATTGTCTGGTGGGAAATCTGAAAAAATGGAAAGAAGGTACGCTAACACGTGTTATTAAGATTAATGGAACGGAAGTGACTGTAAAAGCCACTCGCGGTCTTGTTCATGGTACATCTCATAGTATTAGTTTTGAGTGGACTGGTCATTTTTCTTTTGCAGAGATTATTGATACATTAGGAGAATTACCGATTCCACCTTATCTCAATCGTGAGACCCAGGAGAGTGACAAAACAACATATCAGACTGTTTATTCAAAGATTAAAGGTTCTGTAGCTGCTCCTACAGCAGGTCTGCATTTTACACCAGAGGTGTTAGCTGATCTCGATGCTCATGGTATTGATCGTGAGGAACTCACTTTACATGTTGGTGCCGGTACTTTCAAGCCCGTGAAGAGTGATGAGATAGAAGGACACGAGATGCATACTGAGTTTATCAGCGTGAGTCGAGCCACAATCCAGAAACTAATTGTCCATGATGCTTGTGCTATTTCCGTAGGAACTACGAGTGTGCGTACATTGGAAAGCCTCTACTATATGGGTGTAAAAGTGTTGAAGAATCCTGATTTGTCAGAAGAACAGCTTCATGTGTCTCAATGGGAACCATATGACACTCCAGTGGATATCTCCCCTATAGATGCACTAAAAGGTTTGGCTACTTGGATGGATGCTCATCAGCTTGATGTGCTCCACTCGAGTACCCAGATTATTATAGCTCCAGGTTATGACTATCATATCGTAAAGATGCTTGTTACCAATTTCCATCAGCCACAATCTACATTGTTGCTGTTGGTGAGTGCCTTTGTAAAGGGTGATTGGCATAGGATATATGATTATGCATTGGAGCATGATTTCCGTTTCCTTAGTTACGGAGATTCTTCGCTGCTCATTCCCTAATCGTTAAGTCCTTTATTACTTCTCCGCCGCAGACCTGACCTGGTGCTGCAGGTATAAAGGCATTTGAGGGTGGGGGGTGACTGTGTTTATGCAAAAAATACAATATTTTGCAAGAAAAACAAAATGTTTTTTTGCAAAACATTTGGAAGGGAACGGCATTTTGATTATCTTTGCAACGTCAACAGATTTAATCGATGAAACTAACCCTCAAAAAACTAGGCCTTTTAACGGCTCTTCTGCTGGTATCGCTTCATGCTTCTCTGGCAAAGGACAACCGTTTTTATGTGTATAATGCTTCGAACGGCTTGGCAGATAATAGTGCTCAGACTGTTCATTGTACGAAGACAGGAAGGTTAGTCATTACAGCATTGGGGCAGATTAATTTTTTCGATGGTCAAAAGTTTTCTTATATTGATCCGAGTGCAGAAAATATATACCCGCTTTCTAACTATTCTGGTAACTATCATCTTTATTTCGATCGTTATCATCATATGTGGTTGAAAAGTAAGCGCCGGGTGACATGCGTGAATCTAACGACAGAATCCTTTGTCTCTTCTGTTGTGGATGTTTTTAATGAACTGGGCGTACAAGAGCAGGTTTTCGATTTGTTTGCCGATCAGAAAAATGAAGTTTGGTTGTTGACAAAGAAAGGTGTGTATGGTACAGGTACAAAGTGCACATATCCCGTTATAAAGGACCTGAACCTCCAAGACTTGGATATTTATGAAGACAAGTACCTGTTATTGTTCTATGAGAATGGGTTGTTGGAAGTGCTGGATTTGAAAACGGGGAAAAAGCTTCGCGAAGTGAAGGCATATGATGATGATATGTCGAAACGCTTTGACCGTAGTTCTGTGCTTTATTCTAAAGATAAGACTTTTTTCCAAATTAGAAATGGTGAGGATGAGGCTGTCCTGATGAGTTTTAATGTGGATGAGTGGAAATTCCAGATTATCATGCAAGAACCTTATCATTTAAATAATATTGCTGAAAATGACAATATTCTTTATATCCCTTCGTCGTATGGTTATTGGACCTATGATTGTCGTACTGGTGAGAAAACACATAACAGAGAATTGTCGATGGCTTTGGGAGGCACACTTCTGACCGATATAAATGCCATTGCCTTTGACAAACAAGGTGGAATGTGGGCTGGTACGGAGCGCCGTGGTTTACTTTATTCCAGACCGATGCCTTCTCCTTTCCAAGTTTATACTTGGGATCAGCAGAGAGCTGTTGAACTTTCTGCTCTGATGGATAAGGAAATCAGACCGCAGTTAAGCTATAAAGGAAAATCTGTAAATTGTGTTTTCCGCGATTCTCGTGGCTGGGACTGGATTGGCACGACAACAGGATTGCATCTTTATAAAAGGCAAAATCATGAGTTCCTACCAGAAATCTTCACCAATAAAGATGGACTTTTAAACAATGTCATTCATTCTGTCATAGAAGACAAATTTCATAATATTTGGGTGGGTACAAGTTATGGCCTCTATTGCCTGCTTTTCGACAAGGGTGGTAAGTTCCGTTATATCAATTGTTATATCCAATGGGACAATATTCCATCAGAATCGTTTGCTAATGGACGGGCGATGCGACTCGCTGACGGAACCATTATCATGCAGATGCTTGATCATGTAATAGAGTTTAATCCGGGCAAGATGGGCACAGTTACTCAGGAGTCTATATTTGACATTCATCCTAAACTGACTCGATTGATGGTAAACGGAAATGTCATCAGAACTGGTCAGGAACTTGATGGTAGCGTGATTTTGGAAAAAGCATTGTCAAGAACTTCTGAAATAAACTTGAGTTACAATCAGAATACAGTTTCTTTGACTTTCTCTGGACTGAATTTCTTCCGTCCGCATCAGACATTTTATCGTGTACGTGTAAATGGTCTTGATGATACTTGGCGTATTCTCACACCTTACAACTCTGGAGGACTTGTAGACAGACAAGGACAACTGCATTTGCCTTTAGCAGGTTTGCGTCCTGGCTCTTACCGTATAGAGGTGCAGGCCTCGATGATGCCTGACGTTTGGGATTCTGTACCATATGAGTGGGTTGTTAACATTAATGAACCTTGGTGGCGTACAACAGGTATGTTAATGTTGCTTGTGACATTGATTCTGGTCCTGGCGGCTATTAATGTCTATTATTACATCAAGAACACAAGTATGCGTACAATGCGCAATAGCGAGGAACAGGGTGTCATCAAACGTGTTAAGAATTTCTCAGAACGTTGTTTGCGGCATGGTGGAAAGAATGGAAGTATGATGGAGCCTATTCCTGACGAGACACATGGATATGTGGTGGATTCGCAAAATGACTTGTCGCCAGAGTTTGAACTCGTTATGATGAAAATCATGCCTTTGGCGCAGGAGAAAAAGGCATCAGAATTAACAATGCGTGAGTTGAGCAGTATAGCAGGCATGGATGTAGCGAAGTTCTATCAGCTAATTATTGCGAATATATACAAGAGTCCAAGACCATTGGCAAGAAAACTGATGTTGAAACGAGCTGCAGTTCTGCTGGAAACTACGGATGATAGTCTTGATGAAATTGCTTACGAGTGTGGCTTCGTATCGGCTAATTATCTGATCGCATCTTTCTATCGCTATAAGAAAATGACGCCAGAAACGTATCGTCGTCATTACGGCAAACACAGGAGTGCTTCCAGATTCGGAATTACCGAAATGTGATTTGCCCCCAACTTGTGAGTCGCCAGGTTCGTTCGCCCGCTTCTTTGTAATAAACGAGTGATTGATAGCGGTTTTCAGTTTCGTAGTAATTCCCCTCTGAAGGTAGGGGGTGTGATTTCCCGTCAGGCGAAATCCAGAGATATTGGTAAGAATAGTATCCTTGTTTTTGAAGAATACTAGCAGTGTAGTATTCGTTTTTGGCGTCATAGACCATTACATATGTTTCTGGATTCTCAGTAGTCCAATGGCCGTCAATAACAACTTTCCCTTCTTTTAATTCATGAATCTTGAGGCGATAAGTTACCCATATATAGTCACTGGCGGTGTCGTTATCACGATTGTCGCTGTTGCGGATGTAGAAAGAGCCGTTGGCATCCTCATCATAGAGATAGTTGGGACGAGGTTCGCTGACGAACGGGTAAGCATAATAGGCTTCTCCATTCCATACGATACGCTCAATCCCCATCGTCGGATGACTGGGATCAAGTATCTCAAACTTCCGGTATTCATTACCGCCATCAAAGATAAGACCTTTTCGGTGTTCCCATCTCAGACTTCGGTCACTTATAATGCTTGGCTTCTCATACCAGCGCCATGTATCTTCGCGACCATTTTGCATAACTACTGTTATTATCTGCTCTTCCGGGTTTGTAATATGGTAGTCACCGTATGAAACAGCAAAGGATACCTGCTGGTGGCTGACGTTTGTGTCGATGTCTGTATTTGACGAAACAGCCATTGTGATGGGCATTGATTGCTCGGTTATCATGAATTCCACACTCGCAACTTCGTCTTGAGTATCTTCATCGATAATATGAAGACGATAGTTTCCGCTAAGTTTCAGTTTGCAGCGGTCGTTTGGAATGGTGAATCGATAGTGGGTGTAGGGAATCGTCGTGTTAATGCTTCGCTCGAAGTCGTCAATCACGATGGCATTGAATCCTTCGAGCCAATTACTCTCGAAAAGATCTTCTGATACAGACCAGTCTGCTTCACAGTGCTCTATCTGGTAGCTGTATCGATGATAGTCGTGTGAAAGTTCATCGAAAGCAACATGAAGTTTGTCATCTCCCTTCAACCGCATAACCGTTGGGGATAGCCAGTCTTTGTTAACCACAGCTTGCAGTGATTTTACCTGTGGATTATAAATTCTGTTCTCAGCCATCCCCATTGTATATAACAATAAGGTTATGACGATAAGGATAGTCCTTTTCATCATCTCATTCTTATCTGCGACGTTCTTTAAGAATGCCATGACGATAGGCATAAAGCAGATTTTTCAAGTCTGCAACCTGATGTTTCAGCTCTTCTCCTTTGTCGGTATCGGCAACAAGCATACGGTGGGCAGACATCTCGACGATCTGGGTCGTTGACTTGATGTCTGTCTCTCTGACGATGGCGTCACGCTGAGATGTGAATGGTTCGTGTTGAACTAATTGGAAACCACGAGAGTGATAGACGAGTGTGTATCCGGCTATACCTGTTTCATTATGATAGGCCTCAGAGAAACCTCCGTCAATCACCATGAGTCTTCCGCCAGCCTTGATTGGGTTCTCTCCCTTTGAGGCATGTACAGGTACGTGTCCATTGATGATATGTCGGTTTTGGCCTTTAACCTCGAAGGCATCAAGAATCTTGTCACATATCTCTGCTGAGTCACGTAACTTGAAGTAATTGCCTTTTTCCTCTTTATAGGTCTCTTTGTCGCTAAGGAAATATCGTTCAAAAGTTGCCATCTTGGATTTGTCGAAAAGTGGTGAATCTTTTCCACACCAAAGATAGAGGAAATAGTCACGGGCATAGTCGATGGGATAATCGTCCGAGGTATTCTCAAATGCTCCACGAATCATCATGCCAATGTTATGCATAAGGTCTTTTCCGCTATATCTGATGCCAGGATAGATCTCGACCTCTTTGAGGGTTCCGTCATTGTTAAGCGGACAACTGGCATGGAAAAGGAGATTGGAATTGCTCACCGTGTACATGCAACCGTGTGAGAGCAGCGTGCGTATGTGTTTCTTCAGTTTTTCGCAGATGCGGAAGGAATGGTGAAGTTTATCCATGAGATCTGCCTCCTCTTGGGTGAGGGCATTGGGGTGTGCAGGGTCAATCGTTGGAAAGTGACAACTTTTCATTTCATATTCTTTCCCATCGATGTTGCAGATACCTTTGGCATAGTCTATATGGTCGAACAGACATCGGTCCTGCATCTGCCATTCAGTGCGGCGATTGAAAATGGCTGCTTCCTCCTTGAACTGCAAAACGGCAATGGCCTTATGCATTTTGGCAGTAAGCTGACGGGTTTTCTCGTCCATTTTGTTACCGGGCATCTCCTTTGGCATAAATTCTTCACAAGGATCGTCACCATAGGCATCAAGCGCAAAGGTGGCCAAAGGTACCAAGTTGATACCATATTCCTCAACAGTTGCCAAGTTTGCATATCGCAGACAAAGACGAAGCACATTGCATATACAGGCATTATTGCCAGCAGCAGCGCCCATCCATAAGATATCATGATTTCCCCATTGAATATCCCATGAATGGTATTGGCGTAACGTATCCATGATGATGTGTGCACCGGGCCCTCGATCATAGATATCCCCAAGTATATGGAGCTGGTCGATAGCAAGGCGCTGGATAACGTTGCAGATGGCAACTATGAAATCATCGGCGCGCCCCGTAGAAATAATGGTGTTGACAATCACGCTGACATAAGCGGCCTTATCGTTGTCTGAGAGACTTTCGTGGAGCAGTTCCTCGATGATGTAAGAAAAGTCTTCTGGTAACGATTTCCTGACTTTCGAACGGGTATATTTTGAAGAGACATCGCGACAGACTTTCACGAGTTGGTGTATCGTAATACGGTACCAGTCGTCTATATCAGTCTCTCGTGCTTTGATAAGTTCAAGCTTCTGCTCGGGGTAATAGATGAGCGTGCATAGTTCTTTCTTTTCCGACTCACGGATATCGTTGCCAAATAGTTCGTTGACCTTTCTTTTGATATTACCCGAGGCATTTTTTAAGACATGCTGGAAAGCGCCGCTCTCCCCATGCAAGTCGGCAAGAAAATGTTCCGTACCCTTGGGCAATGCCATAATTGCTTCGAGGTTAATGATCTCTGTAGAGGCATCGGCGATTGTTGGGAATGACTGGGCGAGAAGCTGCAGATAATGCATGTCTGTCTCTATACTGTCATGATGTGTAGTTGTCATATCTTCAAGTGGTTTGTTATTAATCTGCGTATCTGTCTTGTCTGCCGGTTATCCAAAGGTGGAATTGGCATATAGCCTTCATCGAGCTGCGTTTGTTCGCTGAGCACTTGCATGAGGCTTCCGGCAAAGCCTCCCAGTCTCTTTTCTGCAAGGGCTTCTTTCAATTGATCGTCATTCACTGTGTCGCGCATGAGTTCTCTGGTGAATTCTATCATGTGGAGCAACAGCGGCTGTTTGTGCAACTGTTTGATCATCTTTACTAGATAGGTCGTCTCGTTTCCCTGATACTCCCCAATGATTTCTTTCAGTGGCTTGGGTGTCTGATAAGTGTCAGGAAAGTATGCTGCTGACGGTTGGATATCATTGTCAGGTTCTGGCAGACCGAGTATGCTAATGCCATAATCAACGTAGTTCCTGATGTTTTCATGTTCTGCATACAGTAGCAGGCGTCGCCAATCGATGTCCTGTGGGCGCTTTACCGCATCCAGCGACTTACACCAGCGGCTGTCTCCTGTAATGCCAGCTTTGAGAATCACAGCGAGTGCTTTACATGACAATTCGTCCATCAGTTCAAGTGTATTAGAGTCGATGACTTTCTGATAAATGTCATATGTCTTGTCGCACATCTCCTGATGCGTGATAGTATTAGTGGTAACGGCATTGTGAATTTCTTCTGTTCGATGGTTCCAGCCTAATTTGTTCAGGTTCTCCCGCTCTAGCTTTCCTAACGCAATAAGGCAATAGGCATGTGTAACCATTCTCTTTTGCCATAAAAGTTCCTTGCTGATCTTCTCATGTATATTCTGCTGACTGACAATCCATGGCTCTAATTGACCGTGAGGTGTTAAGATGATTCTTGCATTTTGTTGCTGGGCAGCTTTTGCTGCTCTCGCGATGGTATAGTTCCAGCAACCATGACAGTGCAGAATGTCAGGTTCTTGAGTCTGAAGATGCTGTTTGAAGGCAGAAAAGTTGTCAGCCATGCGAATATCTGCACGTTGGCTTAATCCGTCAACCAGTATTCTAACATGCTGACTGATGAGCGTATCATTTTTGGGAAATATGTGCAGAATCTTCATGTGGATTTATGACTTTTCTTGTTCTTGATCGGAATCTGGTGTAAGAGAGAATGAGGTGGAAGGAATCGTCATGTTTTTCCACACGATGCTTAGTCGGGTGCCAAGTAGCGAAAAGAATGAGAGCTTTTGTTCAAAGTAATTCAGCAATTCGTAAACATGGTCTCTGTGAACAATGATGAAATTGTATCGTCCCATCTTGTATCCCAGATGCTTGCGTTCTTGAACCTCTGTCAGCTTACGTTCTGCTTTCAAGATATGGTTCCGCGCTTCTTCGCAGCTGCTATAGGCTTGCAGTCTGATGCCTTTCTTACCAAAATAGCCAAGTGTCAGTTCTGCATTGACATCCATCGCATCGGCTATGTTCTGAAGCATTTGGCTTGATGTGATTTCCTTGCAGTCTCTAAGAAGTATGACCCATTCATAATGCGAAGCTTTAAGCCCTATGTTATACGCTAATTTCCTGCGTGACAGTTGCCTGTTGGGCTTGGGCAGAAATGTGCTGTAGAGCCTCGGATAATCTTTCTTAAGTAGTTTGAGCACGTCGGGCGATTCGTCGCTAGACGATTCGTCGATGACAATGACCTCATAGCCTTGCTCATACTGTTGGGTCAGATAAGCCGGTAGATTGTCGCGTAACTCGTTGGCCTGGTTATAGACAGTTATCAGAATGGAGAAACTTGGTCCGCTTTTATCCATTTCGTTAATACTTTAAAGTTCATCGCTCATATAGCCTGATGGCAGCTTTCTGCAGTTATACTGCGAAGCCATGATTTCGCCATAGGCACCAGCAGAGCGGATAGCCAGGAGATCACCTCGCTTCGTACGATTGATGTCAATTTGCTTGGCAAATACATCTGTCGATTCGCAGATAGGTCCTACAACATCGTAGGCTTCAGGTGCCTCCTCGCTGGTAATGTTTTCAATCTTATGATAAGCCTGATAGAGGGCAGGGCGGATGAGGTCTGTGAAACCTGCGTCAACGATGGCAAATTTCTTCAGGGCACCCTCCTTAATATATAAGGTACGCGTTATGAGTGAGCCGCATTGTGCCACTACTGCACGCCCCAGTTCGAAATGAAGCGTCTGGCCGTTGCGCAGTTTTAATTTACGGGCATAGGTGTCGAAATAGGCCTTGAAGTCGGGAATGGGCACTCTGTTAGGATGCCCGTAGTCGACGCCAAGTCCGCCACCTACATTAATGTGCTCAACACGAATACGATGACGTTCCAATTCGTCCTGTAGTTCGTTCACGCGATTGCAGAGTGCTTCAAAGTCACCCATGTCGAGTATCTGTGATCCGATGTGAAAGTGTAGTCCTACACATCTCACGTTTGGCAGCCTTTCTGCTTCAGTAATCACGGTGAGCATATCCTGCATGGCGATGCCGAATTTGTTTTCTGCCAGTCCGGTCGTGATGTTGGCGTGTGTATGGGCTCCCACATTGGGGTTCAGACGGAAAGCGACACGAGCCACTTTACCTTTGGCTGCTGCCAATTCGTTGATAACTTCTAACTCAGGAATACTCTCTACATTGAAACAGAAGATGTCGTTATCCAGACCGAGGTTGATCTCCCAGTCACTTTTGCCGACACCTGCATAGACGATTTTCTCATGAGGAAATCCAGCCTTGATAGAGGCTTCTATCTCACCACCGCTGACGCAATCGGCGCCAAGGCCGGCCTCTCGGATGATACGGAGTATCTTCGGATTGGCATTGGCCTTAACGGCATAGTGTACGACGAACCCTTCATGTTTGTGGGCTTCATCGTTGATGGTGCGTAGTGTCTTGCGCAGCAGTTCTGTATCATAGTAGTAGAAGGGAGTCTCCAACGACTGCAACTTCTCTACAGGGAATAGTCCTTTTGCCATATCAGTCTTATTTTTGCTGTGTTGTGTTGTGGGGCGTTTTTATTTCTTGAAAATAGTGTTGCTGAGGCTCTGAAGTGCACGCTTCTTGTCCTCCTCACGGATGAGGAATGAGATGTTGTAGTTTGAACCTCCATAACTTACCATACGAACGGGGATATCCTTCATGGCATCGAGCGCCAGTGTCTCAAAGCCGATGTTCGACCAGTCAAGGTCGCCTACGACGCAGACGATACACATATTGGTATCAACCGTTACGGTGCCATATTTCTTCAGTTCGTCAACGATTTCTCCGAGATGTGCTGAGTTGTCGATACTCATCGATACGCCCACCTCAGAAGTACAGATCATATCAATACTCGTCTGGTAACTCTCGAAGATCTCGAAGACCTTGCGCAGGAAGCCTGTAGCCAGGAGCATGCGGCTCGACTTGATCTTGATGGCTGTGATATTGTCTTTGGCGGCGATAGCCTTGATCTTGCCGTATTCTGTCTTGTTGCTGATGGTTGTTCCCTCGGCATCAGGATCCATCGTGTTCAGCAGACGTACAGGAATACCGGCATATTTAGCAGGCTGCACACAAGTGGGGTGCAGGATTTTCGCTCCGAAATAGGCCAACTCTGCTGCCTCCTCGAAATGGAGCTGGTGCACGGGTTCTGTCTTGTCAACGATACGGGGATCGTTGTTGTGCATGCCGTCGATATCTGTCCAGATCTGAATCTCTTCGGCATTGATGGCAGCACCGATGAGCGAGGCTGTATAGTCGCTGCCGCCACGCTGTAAGTTATCTACCTCGCCATAGGCATTACGGCAGATGAAACCCTGGGTAAGATATACCTGGGCACCCTGGTTTTCTTCGAGAATGGCGTGCAGCTTCTCCTTGATATACACGGGGTCTGGCTCTGAGTTCTTGTCTGTCCGCATGAAGTCGAGGGCATTGATAAGCACAGCCTTGATACCCTGTTCATTCATATAGTTTACCACCATGTTGGTCGAAATGATTTCTCCCTGAGCCACAATGGCTTTCTCCTCAAAACTGGTGAACAGTTCCTTGGTGAATGAGCGGAGATAGTCGAATTCGCTGCGAAGAAACTCGTTGGTAGCAGCTTTTGTCTCGTTGCTGCTGTAGAGTTCTTCCACATGCTTGGCATACTTCTGCTCCAAACGGTTGATAACCTCATTAGCACCGTCGGGGTTCTTCTTATAGAGATAGTCCGAAATCTCTACAAGCGAGTTGGTGGTTCCTGACATAGCAGAGAGCACAACGAAGACGGGCTCTCCTGACTTGGTAACAAGATTGGTCACCTCTTTCATTCTTTGTGGGGTGCCGACGGACGTACCGCCGAATTTCATCACTTTCATAATCTTATGTTTTTTATTGTTCTATCAAATTTCTTCTCTTTCCGAATACCTTACCTTGGTCTCGTCCGTATCAGGTGTGTCATCCACGATCACCAAGTGGTGGAAATCGTTAGTTATATTTTCCATCTTCGCATCCTGACAGCGATAGGTGATGCTGGGGTTGGCTTCAATCAGGGGTAGGTTATGGGTTGACATCACTACAGCCGTTCCCTCGTTGGAGATGCGGAACAACAGTTTGATGATATCTACTGAAGTCTCAGGGTCGAGATTACCTGTGGGCTCATCGGCAAGGATGAGCTTCGGGCGATTCAGAATGGCTCTGGCAATAGCTACTCGCTGTTGCTCGCCTCCTGAGAGCTCAAATGGCATGCGGTCTCCTTTGTCGCCCATACCTACGGCTTCCAGCACTTCCTGAATACGTTCGCTGATACCGTCTTTCTTCTTCCAGCCTGTAGCCTTCAGCACAAACTCAAGGTTCTTATAGACAGAACGGTCTGCAAGCAGTTGGAAATCCTGAAACACCACGCCCATCTCTCTTCTGAGGGCAGGTATCTCTTTCCGTCTGATGGTCAGCAGGTCGTGACCCAGCACCGTGGCCTCGTCGGCTTCATCGATGTCAAGCTCACAATAGAGGGTTCGCATCAGGGTGGTCTTTCCGCTACCTACACGTCCGATAAGGTAGATAAACTGTCCTTCCTCTACCTGAAAGTTTATATTCTTCAGGACGCAGATACCGTGTCGCTGGTAAATATTGGCGTTTTTGTAACTGATCAGCATCTTCTTATGATTTGTTATTATGATTATTTCATTTCACCTGCAGCCTTGGCATGCCGACGCTTGGCATCCCAGTTAGGATCGTGGCGCTTCTGCAGTTCGGCAGCCACATCTTCTATACGCATCCCCTTGGCTGTGAGCAGCACGAGTAGGTGATAGAGCATATCCGACACTTCGTACGATAATTGTTCGTTGGTACCCGTACAGGCCTCGATGACCGACTCCAATGCCTCTTCGCCAACTTTCTGGGCGATACGCTTTACACCGTCCTTAAAGAGTTTTGTGGTATAACTGCCTTCAGGCATCTCTTCGTGGCGACGATAGATAAAGTCTTGAAGCTCAGTTAGAAAGAGCATTGGGTTCGAGTCATTGCTTTCCGCCCAACAGGTGTCGGTGCCAGTATGACAGGTGGGGCCGTCAGGATGGGCTTTTACCAATAGTGTGTCGTTATCGCAGTCCACTTTGATATCTACGAGGTGGAGGAAATTGCCTGATGTCTCACCCTTTGTCCACAGACAGTTACGTGAACGACTCCAGAAAGTCACCTTCTTCGTTTCAATGGTCTTGTCGAAGGCCTCCTGGTTCATATAACCCAGCATAAGCACGTTCTTGGTGACGGCATCTTGCACGATGGCGGGTACGAGTCCGCCGCTCTTTTCAAAATCTATTTTCATATTCTTACGTTAATTCCTTCTGATTTCAGATACTGTTTGAGTTCGGGGATGGGAATCTCACCGAAGTGGAACACTGAGGCAGCCAGGGCGGCATCAGAATGACCTTCGATGAAGGTGTCGCGGAAATGCTCCTTGCAGCCCGCACCACCACTGGCGATGATTGGAATCGAGAGGTTATCGGCCAATTGGCGCAGTGCCTCGTTGGCATAGCCTTCTTTCACACCGTCATGATTCATCGATGTGAAGAGTATCTCGCCTGCACCGCGTTCCTGTGCCTCGTGGGCCCACTCAAAGAGCCCTCGCTCTGTGCGCTCTCGTCCGCCTTTCAGATAGCAGTGCCAACCGTCTTCGTCGAGACGGGCATCGATGGCTACCACGCATACCTGCGACCCAAAGCGGTTGGTGATCTCATTGATAAGTTCTGGCCTGCGGATGGCGGCAGAGTTCACACTGACCTTGTCGGCACCCGCATAGAGTAGCCGTTCCACATCACTTAGTTCGTTGACACCTCCGCCTACGGTGAACGGGATGTTGATTTCCTGTGCCACGCGTGTCACCATCTCTGTAAAGGTCTTGCGCCCTTCGAAGGAGGCTGTGATGTCAAGGAAGCATAGTTCGTCGGCTCCTTGCTCACTATAGGCCTTGCCCAGCGCCACAGGATCGCCTGCACTTCGCAGGTTCACGAAGTTTGTGCCTTTGACGGTCTCACCGTCCTTCACGTCGAGGCAGGGTATTATGCGTTTTGCCAGTCCCATAATGCTTTCAGATTGATTTTTCCTTCATAGATAGCCTTTCCAAACACGACGGCAGGGATGCCGGCTTTGTTGAGGGCAACGATGTCTTCTTGGGATGAGACACCGCCGCTGGCAATGAGGTGCAGTTGCGGATAAGCGTCCATCACTTGCTGGTAGAGTTCGATGGCGGGGCCTGCGAGTGTACCGTCCTTGGAGATTTCCGTACACAGCACGTTCTTCACACCTGCATCGATGTATTTCTTCAGGAAGGGCAGGAGGTCTTCTGACGAATCTTCCTTCCACCCGTTGATGCTGATCTTCCCGTGTCTCACGTCGGCACCCAGTATCATGCGCTCAGCACCGTATTTCTCCAACCACCCCATGAAGAGGTCGGGATTTGTGACAGCAATCGAGCCGACAGTCACCATCGCTGCGCCCGAGGCAAAGGCCTTCTCCAAGTCCTCGTCGGTCTTGATGCCTCCGCCGAAATCCACTTGGAGATGGGTCTCGGATGTGATAGCCTTCAGCACACCGTCATTGACGATATGCTTTGACTTCGCACCATCGAGATCCACCACGTGCAGCCGCTTGAATCCAAGCGCCTCAAACTCTTTGGCAACCTCAGCAGGAGCGTCGCGATAGACGGTCTTCTGGTCGTAGTCGCCTTTCGTCAGTCTCACGCACTGACCGTTAATGATATCTATGGCGGGTATTAACTCTATCATAGTTCCATGAAATTCTTGAGGATTTGCTCGCCTACCTTGCCACTCTTTTCGGGGTGGAACTGGCAGGTGTAGAAATTGTCTTTATGCATCGAGGCAGAGTAGGGCAGGATATAATTGGCTGTCGCAATCGTCTCCTCGCATACTGGCACATAGTAACTGTGCACGAAATACACATAGGGATGTTCTCCGAGTCCTTCCATCAGCGGGTTCGTCTGGTACTCACCTCTTACCTCTCTCCACTCACCACTTACCTCTAACTCATTCCACCCCATGCAGGGTACCTTGTCTTCATGTTTCTCAGGGCGGAAACGCTTCACTTCAGCGTTGAAGATACCGATACAGTCCACATCGCCCTCTTCAGAGTGCTTGCAGAGCAGTTGCTGTCCTACGCAGATGCCGAATACTGGCTGCTTAAGGTCGCGGATGACCTCGTCGAGCCTGCGGGCCTTCAGGTATTCCATCGCCCCACGCGCCTCGCCCTGTCCTGGGAAGAGCACGCGATCGGCTTTCCTCAACTCTTCAGGATCATCGGTAAGCAGTGGCTCGATACCCATCCTTCGTAGGGCGTTCACCACCGAGTAGATATTACCTGCATTATATTTTACGATGGCTATGTTCATTATGAGAAGATAATCGTTTTGTTCTTATAGGTGAGAATCTTACGCTGGATATGCTTCGATACAGCGTGCGACAGCACAATCTTTTCCAGGTCCTTGCCCTTCAGCACAAGACTCTCTGGGGTGTCTTTGTGGGTGATGCGTGTCACATCCTGTTCGATGATAGGTCCTGCATCGAGGTCGGCTGTCACGTAATGGCTGGTGGCACCGATGATCTTCACACCGCGCTCGTAAGCCTGATGATAGGGCTTGGCTCCGATGAATGCGGGCAGGAACGAGTGGTGGATATTGATGATGTGATGCGGATACTCAGCAATCATCTCGTCGCTGATGATCTGCATATAGCGGGCCAGCACGATGAATGAGATGTCTTCTTTCTTCAGCAGTTCCATCTCGGCTTTCTCCACCTCCTCTTTGTTGGAGTGGTCTTTCTTGATGCTCCAAACGTAGTAGGGGATTCCAAACTGGTCTGCCACATAGCGCAGATCCTCATGGTTCGAGATGATACAGGGGATATCGCAGTTAAACTCTCCCGCCTTCCAACGGGCCAACAGGTCGTAGAGACAGTGACTCATCTTCGACACGAAGATGGCCATTCTCGGACGCTTGTCGCTGTAATACAGACTGAACTTCATCTGATAGCGCTGGGCATAGAGCGTCGTGATATAGTCGTAAAGCTTGTCTCGGGGGATGAGGAATCCTTCAAGTTCCCATTCTATACGCATGAAGAACATGCCTTCTACCTTGTCCACATATTGGTCGAGGTAAACGATGTTTCCCTTGTTGTCGGTGATAAATTTAGTCACTTCCGAGATGATGCCCTGTTGGTCAGGACAGTGGAGCAGCAAAATTGCAGTTGTTTCCATCTATTACTTTTTGTTCTTTTGAAATTTCAAGGCGCAAAGATACAAAAAAATAATCGTAAAACGTGTCTTATTTCAAAGAAATCTGAGATAAGACCTTAATTTCTTAAGAAATTATGCATTTTTATTCATCTTTACTGTCAGCACTGCGCAAAATGATACTTGTAGCGCCTACGGTAAAGAGTGTGCCGTCGCTGATGATACGACGCTCCTTGGGGTTCAGTTCCACGTTGTCCACGAAGGTTCCCGTGTTGCTGTTGTTGTCTTTCAGGGTGTATCTCAGATGGCCCCGCTTGTCGCGACTGACGGTGATAGTACAGTGATTGAGATCTACGCTGGGATCAACGGTCTCAAAGGCTGTATTGGCGGGATTGCCTTTCTGGTATCTGCCGATGACGTTATCACCCATCCGGAGGGGGATGACCTGCTTGTAGTGGAACACGTTTTCTATCACTACAATCGAGCCGCAGCCTTCTTCATTGGCCTGTTCGTCGGGATTCTCGTCCTTCTGGCGCTCCTTCAGTTTACTCACGCCGATACGGATGCCAAACTCCTTGCCGCAGTCTGGACACTTGAATACCAGCGACTGACCAGTCGTGTATTTCGTCTCATCAAACGTGATGTATTGGTCGCATTTCGGACAGCGAACTCTTTTCATGATATCAGCAGGTTAGTTGAACTTATAGACCCACGCCTCTTCCAGACCTTTGAATTTATGGATGCCTTCCAATGCCTGACTGGCTTCTTCGTGTGTCTTGAAATTTCCACAGATAATGCGCCTGATGTTTTTGTGCATATAGACTTCGGCGCTGTCAAGACCTTTCTCTTTCAGCATGCCAATGTAGATTTCCGAATTCTTCTTGGTTACATGACTGGCTAAAACGATACAGAAACCACTTCTTACAGAGTCGCTCTTGGCTTCGCTCACAATCTTTGCCGTATCCTTCTTCAGGATGGTATCTACCTTGATAGGCGCCTTGTTGATGTCTGATTTTTTGATTTCAATCTTGCTGGTGTTCGTATCCTTCGACATCATCCCGAAGAGCAGCGAATTGTTGATGTTGCTGATAGTACGCGTCATCAACTCTGTCTTGCCTGTTGGAACAGCAGCCAGGAAGAAGGCGATAAAGACGGCAGCTACCGCTACGGTGTTACGTATCCATGAGTACTTGATACGGATGCAGTCCTCGTCGTCGGTTTCTTCCGCTTCCGTGGGGTTGAACCGCTCCAGCCCGATCATCTTGGCCGTTTCCTCCGCAGGCTCTTCCTGCTTCGCCTCTTCGACTGCAGGCTTCAGTCTGGGCATCTCGAACGAGCCGAGACCATAGAGGGTAGGGGTCAGTATTCCTGCTTCGCAGGGCGAGAACACGTAATTGCCGTCTTCGTTCAGCGTCAGTGTGCCGATATCATTCAACTCATACGATCCCTCGTTCTGCAAGTGCATCTTCAGCTCGTTCACCTCGTCTTCTATGCGTTGCATAGCCTCCGGGTAGCTGATATCGTAGGCCTCGACATACGAGAGAGCCAGCAGCGAGTCGTTGATCTTCAACTGCGGATTAAACCCGAGCGTGCGCAATGGCGGCAGAAACGTCTGTTCCTCCTCGTCATAGCGGGCGTCAACGTGGTGCGCCATAAAGCCACCTAAATCGGGCACAATGACGCAGTCGTTGCTTAATAAAAGTATCTCAATATGTCGTTCAAGTTTAATCACGAGTGCAAAGATAAAGCTTTTTTGTGAGATAGACAAATAAAAGAACCTTAAATTTGCATTTAAATCGATTTTTTGCATTACCTTTGCACAAAAATTTGGAGAAATGGACTATATCAAGACAGAAATTGAAGGCGTCTATGTCATCGAGCCAAAGGTTTTCAAGGATGCTCGTGGCTATTTTATGGAGGCCTGGAAACAGTCGGAGTTTGAAGCCAATATCGGTAAAATCAACTTCATTCAGGATAACGAATCGAAATCTTCCTTTGGTGTGCTTCGCGGACTTCATTACCAGAAGGGCGAATACTCCCAGTCGAAACTCGTGCGGGTTATTAAGGGACGTGTGCTCGATGTGGCTGTGGATATCCGCAAGTCGAGTCCTACCTTCGGCAAGCATGTGATGGTCGAGCTGAGCGAGGACAATAAGCGCCAGTTTTTCATCCCTCGCGGGTTTGCCCACGGGTTCCTTGTGCTGAGCGATGAGGCTATCTTCACTTATAAGGTTGATAACCCCTACGCCCCTCAGGCTGAGGCTGGCATCCGCTGGAATGATCCTGCTCTCGCCATCGAGTGGCCCATCGATCCGGCACAGGTGCTGACGAGTGAAAAAGATCTTAAGCAGCCCTTGATGAAAGATGCAGAACTATTTGGTTAATAACTTGTTATCGTTAATATATGAATATCGCAATTGTAGGAACAGGCTATGTTGGACTGGTGTCTGGAACGTGTTTTGCCGACACGGGTGCCAACGTAACTTGTGTAGATGTTGACGCCAAGAAGATTGAGCGTCTGAACGATGGGCAGATCCCCATCTACGAGCCTGGGCTCGATGAATTAGTGAAGAAGAATGTGGCTGCGGGCCGTCTGAAGTTTACCACCGATCTGGCCTCTGTGCTCGACGATGTGGAGATTGTCTTCTCGGCTGTAGGAACCCCTCCCGATGAGGATGGCAGCGCCGATTTGAAATATGTGCTCCAGGTGGCTAAGACCATCGGTGAGAACCTGAAGAAGTATGTGGTAGTGGTCACCAAGTCCACCGTTCCCGTAGGTACCGCCAAGAAGGTGCGCAAGACCATCGAGGACGAGTTGAAGAAGCGTGGTGTCGATATTGAGTTCGATGTGGCTTCCAACCCTGAGTTCCTCAAGGAGGGTAATGCCATCAAGGACTTCATGTCGCCCGACCGTGTGGTGGTAGGTGTTGAGAGTGAGCATGCCAAGAAGGTGCTGACCAAGCTTTACAAGCCGTTCCTCATCAACAATTTCCGTGTGATCTTCATGGATATCCCCTCTGCCGAGATGACGAAATATGCTGCCAACTCGATGCTGGCTACCCGTATCTCCTTCATGAATGATATCGCCAACCTATGCGAGCGCGTGGGTGCAGATGTAAATATGGTACGCGCGGGAATCGGTTCCGACACCCGTATCGGCCGTAAGTTCCTCTATGCAGGCTGCGGCTATGGCGGCTCCTGCTTCCCCAAGGATGTGAAGGCCCTTATCAAGACAGCCGATCAGAACGGCTACTCGATGGAGGTGCTGAAGGCTGTAGAGCGCGTCAATGAGAAACAGAAGAGCGTGCTCTTCGAGAAACTCGTGAAGGCCTTTGGCAGCGAGGAGGCCCTGAAGGGTAAGACCATCGCCATGTGGGGACTCTCGTTTAAGCCCGAGACCGACGATATGCGCGAATCGACAGCCCTCGTGATGATTGGCAAACTGCTCGAGGCTGGCTGCACCGTTCGTGCCTACGACCCCATCGCGATGGATGAGTGTAAGCGCCGTATCGGCGATCAGGTGACTTATTGCCGCGATATGTACGATGCCGTGCTCGATGCCGATGCCCTGCTGCTGCTCACGGAGTGGAAAGAGTTCCGTCTGCCTGGCTGGGGTGTCATCAAGAAGGCCATGAAGCGTCCGCTCGTCATCGATGGTCGTAACATTTTCGATACCGAGGAGCTCGAAGAGAACGAGTTTGAGTATCACTGCATTGGTAAATGAAGAAAATAACTGCTATATGTCTGTTGGCTGCTGCCTTGGTGGGATGCCACCAAGGCGGCAAGTCCGACGTTGCTGTCGAGAGCAAGGAGGCTAAGGAGATGCTGCAAGGCGTCTGGGTGGATGAAGAGACGGGCGATGTCTCGTTTCGTGTCAAGGGCGACACCATCTACTTCAGTGAGGCCACGAGCATGCCTGCCTATTTCCGCATCGTCGGCGACTCTCTCGAAGTGGGCTCTGGCACCACCTACGGTATCGTCAAGCAAACGCCTCACCTCTTCTGGTTCAATAATCTGAACGGCGATGTCGTCAAACTGCAGAAGAGCGACGATCCTCTCGTCGAGGAGGAATTTGTCAGCGATACACCTTATCAGATTCTCACCGTTACAGAGCAGATCAAGAAGGATTCTGTCGTGATGTATAACGGCGAGCGTTACCACTGGTATGTCGCCATCAATCCCACGAAGTACAAGGTTGAGAAGCGCTCATTCAATGAAGACGGTCTCGAGGTGACGAATGTCTATTACGACAACATCATGCACATCAGCGTCTTCCACGGGGCCCGTCAGATCTTCTCGAGCGACTTCCGCAAGCAGATGTATAGCAAGCTGGTGCCTGCCAGCTTCCTCGAGCAGGCGATTCTGGGCAACATGGAGTTCAGCCACATCGATGCGAGTGGCCTGCACTTCAGTGCCACCTTGTGTGTCCCCGATGGAGCCAGTTGCTACATGGTGGATACGAAAGTAGCCTATACCGGACAGATGACGATGAGCCTGCTGGAGTATTAGCCCTCCAGCCAGGCATCGAGCAGCATCCGGGCAATCGATAGTTTTTCGGGAATATTGGGGAGATTGTCCTTGCGGAACCATCCGCCTTTGGCAATCTCACTGGCTTGCAGGTGTATCTCGCCAGCCACGTAGTCGGCATTGAATCCAACCATCAGACCGCAGGGGTAGGGCCAGGGCTGAGAGCCGAAATAGCGGATGTTGGTGATGGTCACCCCCGTCTCTTCCAGCGCCTCGCGGGCTACAGCCTCTTCCAGCGTCTCGCCTGTCTCCACGAAGCCTGCCACTAGTCCGAAGAAGTCTCTCTTGAAGTTCTTCGCCCTGACCAGCAGCACCTCGTCGCCCTTGTGTATCAGCACGATGACGGCTGTCGCCAACTGTGGCCATATCTCCTTGCCACACTCCGTACATTTCTTCGAGATGTCAGTATCCATGCGCATGGGTGCCCCGCACACACCGCAGTATTTCGTGTTCTGGTCCCAGTAGAGCAGCTCCTGACATTTGCCCGCCTTCAGGTAGAGCGGTCGTTCCAGCTTGTAGTAGCTCTGGCGCAGGCCGCACATCTCGTAGCGCTCATTGTCGGTGACGGGCGCATCGATACGGTAGGTCTTCACCTCGTGTCCGTCGCCCATCGGCGTAATGTTCATCACGTTCGTCCAGGGTTTCACCTCCGTGGGCGGTTCCTCTTGTAGGGGGATGGTGTATTGGCCGTCGCTGGTCTTCTCGAGCAGCAGGTCTTCCTTGCAGAATACGAAATAATAGGTTTTCATCTTATTTTCCAAACAACTTTTGGCGGTCGCGCTCCAGCGCAGGACCAACGATGTCCTCGGGCACGAACTTCCAGTTATGGTTGGGCTTCGGGTTGATAGTGCCCATACGGCGTATCTCCTCCGTCAGATAGTGTCGCTGGTCGCGCTCCGTATGGAATACGACGCGCTGATCGAGCGAGTCTTGAGGGATGCCTGCTCCGTGAGTCAGCAGCTCGCCGCCACCGTTGGCGCGATAGCTGTTCATCGCCACCTTATACCATTTCTTCTCGTCGAAGGGCTCCCCGTTCGACATTCTGAGTATCTTCACCTTCTGACCGTCGGGCTTCGTCAGATCCACCTCGTAGTCGATGCCGCAGGCAGAGTCGAAGTTGAAGGTATAGTATTGGAATCCCAGTCGCTGCTGGTCTTCCTGGGCATAATCGTTCAGTCTGAGGGCATGATCGTCTGCACTCGTCATCGTGTTGGTCCACATGTCGTAGCTGTATTCCAGATGCTTCCTCACCTCCTCGCCAGTCATGCGGAGCACGAACAGCAGGTTCTCGAAGCGGTAGAGCTTAAACATGTCGGCCATCGTCACGTCGCCTGCCTTGATGGTTGTGTTAAACGAGAGGGGAGCGGTCAGCGAGATGTCGGCATGGGTAATCTGCAGCTGCAGGTTGTGTATCAGGTCGGTGAATGCCGAGTTGCCGAAGAAACTCTCACGAGTGTAGATAGGTGCCTCAAAACGGCCTATCTTCTCGCCTACATACTGTTTCACCTGTTCGATCTTCGTCTCGAAGTGGGCCATCATGTCTTGGTCGATCTCCTCGTTGAGCACACTGACGATTTCACCCTTGATGTCCTTCTTCTTCAATTTGCCGTTCTCGTAGGTCAGTTCAATCTCGGCCTCCGCCACGTTTCTCACGTAGCACGAGGGGTCGATGATCAGCACCTGGTTGCCCGCTTTGTCGGTCACCCATTCGTTATGCACCAGATGGTCGTGTCCGAAGAATATGATATCGAAGCCTGGCACCTCTCTGGCCACCGCAGCAGTCGCGTTCTCCTCATATTCCTCAGTGACGATGCCCCCGTCCTTGCCCGAGTGGAACAGGCCGAATATCAGGTCTGGGCGCTCCTTCTCCTGGATATACTTCACCCATTTCCGGGCACAGCTTACCATCTCCTCAAACTCGATGCCCTTCCATATCGACTTGTTCAGCCAGTTAGGGATAGCGGGTGTCAGCATTCCGATCACGCAGATCTTCACCCCGTCCTTATAGTGCACGGAGTAGGGCTGCAGTCCCGTATAGATGTTCTTGGGGTCGGCTTGGCCGTTCTTAGTGCCCTCTTTCACGATGTTCGCACCGAGCAGCGGGCAGCGCACCTCTCTGATCCACTTGTCATACACCTTGTGGCCTGGCTCAATGTCGTGGTTGCCCACCGTCTCCGCGTCGTAGCCCATATAGTTGATCACGCTGGCAGAGAGGTTCTCGTCGTCGGGCATCACGTAGTTCGACCAATACACGCAGGGCTGTCCCTGCACGATGTCGCCGTTGTCTATCAGCAGCAGGTTGTCGCCATACTTCGCGCGCTCCTTTTTTATATAAGAGTTCGCGCGTACGAGCGTTCCTTTCAGGGGCGCCTGTTCCATGAAGTCGTATGGGAAGAAATGACCGTGAACGTCGCTGGTCTCGATCACTTTCAGTTTAACGGTCTTGGTCTGCTGTCCGATGGCAGGGCTTATGGTGCATAGCATCGCTATGGCGGTGGAAATGGCTTTCTTCATCGCTTTTATCTGATTTGCTCGCAAAATTACGAAAAGTTGGGCGCAAAACAATGTTTTTTTTCTTTTTTTAAGATATTAGGCACACTTTTTGCTGCCATACCCTCAGAATGAATCATTAAAACGAATAGGAGGACAAAATTATGGCATTTATTGATTATTACAAGATTTTAGGTGTTGATAAGACCATTCCGCAGAAGGATGTCAAGAAGGCATACCTGAAGCGGGCCAAGCAGTTCCATCCCGATCTGCATCCCGACGATCCCAAGGCTCAGGCCAAGTTCCAGGCCTTGCAAGAGGCCTACGACGTGATTGGCGACCCTGAGAAGCGTGCCAAGTACGATCAGTATGGCGAACAGTGGAAACAGGCCGATGCCTTCGGTGCCGGCGGCTTTGGAGGCGCTGGTGGCGGCAATCCCTTTGGCGGCTTCGATTTCAGCTCGTTCTCGGGTGGCGGCGGCTTCAGTTCGTTCTTCGAGGACCTCTTTGGCCGCAAGGGCCAGCAGGGTGGGGGCTTCGGTGGTTTCCAGGGCTTCTCAGGCGGCTTTGGCGGAGGGCATCAGCAGCGCACGAACACGGGCGAGATGAACGCCAATGTCTCCATCGACTTCTATACCGCCATGCTGGGCGGCGAGGTGATGATCACCCTCTCCAACGGCTCTAAAGTCAAGATGAAGATCAAGCCCGAGACGCAGCCCGGCACGAAGGTACGCCTGCGCGGAAAGGGCTACGACAGGGGCGACGGCACCTTTGGCGATCTCATCATCACCTATCAGGTGAAACTGCCCACCAACCTCACCGAACGCCAGAAAGATCTGCTCCGGCAGATGCAGGCGGGTTGATATAAATCAAGAAAAGAATAATTCTGCATAAAAAGTGGATATTGCAAATGGTGTATAATTTACAATTATACTACCTTTGCGTTTGCAAAGAGAAATAAGAGAGAAATATTAATAATAGTTTTCTATTAAACAAATGAAAGTAATTCTTAAAGTATCGTAGCATCGGTGGCCGTATTGGGTCTTGCCGCTTGCTCAAAGGGCGATCTCTATGACGCCAATCAGGTTGCTGCCAACAAAATGGCTGAGCAGAAACAAAAGTTTGAAACCAACTTCGAAGCTAAGTATGGTAAGGTCGATCCTAACCAGTCTTGGGACTTCTCTACCAATCAGCAGCGTCTCGGCACTCGTGGTGAGGGCGATCAGATTGTTACCAAAACTGTTGATGGACTGGATTTTGGTCAAACTTATTCTGTGAAACCATCAGGTTATAATAATTATTCTGTTACTTGTAAAGTGACAAAGAACCAGGAAGTTCTTACGAATGTATCTAATAAGCTTAAGGACGGTGAAAAGCATTATGATGTGCAGAAGGCAGTTCTTGTGGCTCCTTCAAGCTCATTCACCATCTATCCTATCAGTGCTCAGGGCTTATGGACTCACGATCTCTATGTGAAGGTGGGTGATGCAAAGCCTGTGAAGGTGTATTCTAAGAATTGGACAGACTTTAGCCGCCCCTTTGTCAATGGTGATGCACTTAATGGAGTAGTGAAAGCAGGTTATGTCGATTATTCTTGGGGAATTGGTATGGGCTATGAATATGAGGTAACTTCTAAAGTTGTTATGCCAGGTCTCTATGTAGAGGCTCCCGTTGGCACACCAATCGAGATTTATCTTGATAATGTAAAAAATGGAGATACAAAAAAGCCTTCTGTAGGAACTTCTACTGGTAACGTTATTTATGTAGATGGTGCAGGTGCTGTTCCTGCTGGCATCGAGGTAAAAGATGACGCTGTTATCAAGTATGTGGGTATTGAAGATCAGCCAAATTTGGGTGATAAGGACTACAACGATGTTGTGCTGGCTATCGTTGGTAACCCTGATGTTCCCAAGGAAATCATTATTGAGAACAATGAGTATCAAGTGCCCGTTACAAATACAAAGCGCTATATGATGGAGGACCTCGGTTCTACTGACGACTTCGACTTCAACGATGTTGTGGTTGATGTTACTGAGACTACTGTTTACACTCATACAGTCACCGTCGTTAACGGTGTGAAGACATCTGATGAGATAACAAAGACCGAGACATTACCTACGGCTAAGGCTGTAGTCCGTCACCTTGGTGGTATTTATCCCTTCGTTCTGAAGGTTGGTAATACAACCTTTGACAAGATGGGCGGTGAAGATACATTTGATAAGGACGTAAACATTGAGAAGGATGTTACTGGTTGGGATTCTGCTCAGAACAATGTTAGCGTTACGGTGGAAGTCCCCGATAAGACACAGGGTAGCAAGATGTACGACGCTGTTAACGAATTCCCGAAGGTGGGTGAATTCCCAATGATGTTCACTTGCGATCCTGAAGTCAAGTGGGCTGCTGAGAAACAGGAGTTCGACTTCGGTCAGTTCCCAGGCTATAAAGGTACGAAGTAATAATCTAATCATCTCATACACAATAGTTTTAGGAAAAGGAGAGACATCCGTGCAGGATGCCTCTCTTTTTTTTTGTACTCGTTAAGGCCGTCACGATGGCCGTCGCCACAGATGCAATGATCTGCACAATCCACTTAATAGTCTCCTTCTTCGTCATAATCGTTTAGTTTTAGTTGGTTTTTTAATTAAAGGATGTCTCGCGCTGCATAGCCGCGGGTCTGGTCTCGAAATAAAGTTTTCCCCGAAAACTTCTACTTTCGGGACCTGACCCCCAGCCCACGTCAGTCTACTCGCCAGCCCCCCGCTTGCTTACGGCTCTTCCGAACCTCCTTGGTTAGGCTTACCGCCAGTATCGTCACCACCAGACTGGGTATTATCACCACCCTGATTCTCGGTGCCCGAACCGTTCTGCGAACTATCATTCTCCGGATCTTCCACTGTACCCGCATCAGCCGAGGTCACACGCTTCACCACATCACCATTCCTGTCGTAACAGGTAATCTGAATCGCCGTGCTAGCCAACTCATCCTTCAGATCCTGCGTCGGAGTGAACACGATGCGACGGCTTGAAATCAGACCGGCCTTCACGTCCTCCACCTTCTCCACCGACTTCGCACGGAGTCCGAATCGCATGGTGCCGAGACCGGGCAGCGCTACGGAGTGACCTTCAGTGGCCCATGCCTTGATCACCTCACCGGCTGCATCCCAGCAGGCCTTCATCACACCCTGGCTCACACCTGAGCGGAGAGCTGCCTCACGGATCACCTTTGCCTGATTCAGAGCGATGTACAGTTCAGGCGTCATCACGTAGCGATAGGTACCTGCATCCTCTTTTGAAAAC
>OMXO01000001.1 GCA_900315035.1 uncultured Prevotella sp. | reverse complement strand
AGCTGTGGGAGAGTCATCGCCCTCGGCCTCGTCGAGGTCGGCCTCATCGCCTTTCGACTTCTTGGAACCTTTCTTTTTATTCAGGACGGCGTCAGAAGCCTCGTCAGCCTCTTTGTCAGCCTTACGCTCCACATTGCGCTCTACAGCGTTCTTGGCTGCATCAACAGCCTTGTCCTTAAGTCTGTTTAGCCAGCCCTGGGCATCGGCGTTTACTGAGAAGGCTATCGCCAGCATCAGCATGAGAAAGAATTTTTTCATCATAGTTATGTTTTTAGTTAATTTTATGTGATTATACTTATTTGGCGCAAAGTTACGAAAAATGTTCTATAGTTCCAAATTTTTCGGCCATTAATTACCTTAAAAAAGCACAGGCCTATTTCAGGTGACTCATTACAAAAGACAGATTGCTATTCAGTATTCAAAATACAGAATACAGAAATACAGTTTTTTTGAGAGGTATCACTCCAGATTAACAGAGAAAAGGCAAATTATATATTACTATATATATAATATATATATTATATATATAGTAAATTTCTATTCATACATTTTGGGGGTGCTCATGAGAAAACTGTATTCTGTATTCTGTATCCAAGACATATCAGTGTTTTGAACAGCGTGCTTTTTTGCATGCTTTTTTGGCGTTTAATTTTGGAAGACACATGAAATATTCTTACATTTGCATGGTCAACGAAAAAAGACGGAATTTGCGGCCTAACTAGGTAACAAAAATTTCTTAGCGCGCGGACACTTGTTTACTAGTAAAAGCCCAAAATGACGTCGATTCGGAGACTGATGAAAAAATTTTCGTTCTTTGACTTGTTGATTACAATTAAAATGCGTATCTTTGCCCACGATGATTCATTTACATAACTAAAAGCAAATACGATTATGAAAGAACTGAAAGGAACAAAGACAGAGAAAAACCTGCAGGAAGCATTCGCAGGCGAGAGCCAGGCTCGCAACAAGTACAGTTACTGGGCTTCGAAGGCCAAGAAGGACGGTTATGTACAGATAGCAGCCATCTTCGAAGAGACGGCCAACAACGAGAAGGAGCATGCCAAGATGTGGTTCAAGCTGCTCGAAGGCGGTGCCATCAAGAGCACACCCGAGAACCTGGAAGCTGCTGCCAACGGTGAGAACTTCGAGTGGACCGACATGTATGCCCGCATGGCCAAGGAGGCTCGCGAGGAAGGCTTCGACGAGATCGCCGAGAAGTTTGAAGGTGTGGCCAAGATCGAGAAGGAGCACGAGGAGCGCTACCGCAAATTGCTCGACAATATCAGAAAAGAGCGCGTGTTCTCAAAAGATGGCGACGTCATCTGGCAATGCTCTAACTGTGGTCATATCGTGATAGGCAAGAAGGCACCCGAGGAATGTCCCGTCTGCAACCACCCACAGGCTTACTTCCAGGTAAAGGCTGAGAATTATTAAAGCCCACGCCGTGCCAACTATTGAAGGAGGATCTGAAGAATGCGCTCTGCGGTACGACCATCCCAACGGTCAGGCAGGGCGCACTTTTTCCACTCACCACTGACCATATTTTTCACAGCCGCACCGAGCTTGTCGGCATCCTCACCAACCAGCACATTAGAGCCCACACTGACCGTCTCCTGATGTTCGGTATAGTTGTTGATCGTGATACAAGGCACACCGTTGAAGGTAGCCTCTTCGGCCACGTTACCCGAATCGGTGATTACGCCCAAGGCATGAGCCATCAGCCAGCCAAATTTCAAATATGATAATGAACTGATAACCAGTAGCTTTTTAAACTTATCTGAATCCTTTGCTTTAATATCAGAAACCACACAATTGGCTTGGCCGCGAAGAGGTGCGATGATAGGTATATCGCCAGCCGACGCCACCATCGCCGACAGCATCTTCGAGAGGTTTTCTGTATCAGCTATCAAGGCCTTACGGTTCAGTGTAAAGACCAGATAACGCTGACTATCGAGCACGTTGTTCAGTTCTGGCATGTCAGGCTTTTTCAATCGGCCATGATTGAATCTCAGCGTGTCCATCAGGATATTCCCAACCATGTAAGTCTGCGACTGTTCCGACTGCTCACGCGTTGCCACGCCCGTACTGCGTACACCAGCCGTGAAGAGATAATCGCTCAGTGCATCGATGACCAGCCGGTTGATCTCCTTCGGCATATTGATATCAAAGGAACGGGTACCTGCCACAAGATGAGCCAACCGGATATTGCGCTTCTTCGTGACGATGGCAGCGGCCATTGTCGAAGCGAGGTCATCAACCACGATAACCACATCGACAGGATGCTCATCAAGGAAACGGTCGAAGGCAGCCATCACCTGACTGGTAATCTCGTTGAGACTCGTAGAGTTCACGCCGAGGTAGAACTGCGGACGGGGCATCTGCAGGTCGTCAAAGAGTGAGGGCTCGAGCGTCGGATCGTCTTCACAACCAGCAAAGACAAGCAGACACTGCGCCTCAGGATATCTGTCAATAGCCCGCACAAGGGGCGACACTTTCACAAAATTCGGTCTGGCACCAGCCAAAATGCATACGGTCTTTCCCATTATCTTATGATTTTTCTGCAAAGTTAGGAAAAATCTGCAGAAAAGACAGGAAAAATCCTCGATTTTTTTTGATAGTTCACAGAAAATTAATAAATTTGCCCCGGATAAACTGAAAACAATACATTTTTACAACAATCGCATGACTAACAAAAAAATCATACAAAGACTTCTGGCAGTCTTCATGCTGTTTTCCCTCTGTCAAACAGCCAGCGCCCAGCAATTGCAGGCGTCGCGCTCACATTTCACGACCGAAGACGGCCTCTGCAGTAATGCTATTTCGATGCTCTACCAAGACGATCTGGGCTACATCTGGATAGCCACCTGGAACGGTATGTCGCGCTTCGACGGCTATAACTTCTATAACTATCGCACGGGCAATGCCAGCCACGTGAAGAACCTGCACAACCGCATCCTCGATCTGGCAATCGACCAGTCGCAGAACGTCTGGATGCACATGTACGACGGCCGTGTGTTCGTGCTCGACCGCTCTACTGATAAGATTATCAACCCCTTTCAGAAATACAAGGGCAACGAAGACTTCAAGGTCACCTCACCGCTGTTGGTGACCAGCTCGGGCGAAGTGCTCGTCAGCATCAACAACGACCATCTCTACATGCTGAAACTCGACCGCAAAGGTCTGACGACAGACGAGATGAGCTCCGAGGGACTGAGGATTACCAGCATGGCCGAGGGCTATCAGGACGATATCCTGATCGGCACGAACAAAGGTATCCACCGATTTGACCGTAAGAAACTGAAGCTGGAGAAAGACGGCATCCTGATGGATATGGAGATCACCTGCCTGCACTCCAACGGCTTCAACGTCTATGCCGGCAGCTCACAAGGCTGCATCCACTCGTTTGCTAAAGGGGTGGAGCCTCAACTGCTGCGCAAGCCCAACGGGATGGGCATCTTCAGCATCTTCACCGACAGCAAGGGAATCGTATGGTTCTGCGATGACCGTATGGGTGCCTCGCGCCTGAATCCCGAGACCGGTCAGGAGAAATTCTTCCAGCAGAACGTTCCGCTGCCAGAACATGACGGAAGGGGCGGTGTGTTCAACGAGACTAACGGCACCGTCTGGATAGTGATGAATCACGGCGGCTTCGGCTACTACAACAGGGAGAAAGACGAGGTGGAGTATTTCCACAACGACCCCTCGAACCCCTGGAATCTCTCTAACACCGTCTATACAGCCCTCGAATTGGAGGAAGGAGTGGTGTGGGAATCGACCAGCCACAGAGGCCTCGACAAGTTGGAGATCCAGAAGAGCAACATCGTCAGGAAGAAGCTGGTGGCCAATCCCACAGGCGCTCTCGACAACGAGATCAGAGCCATGTTCTACGACCAGCAGCGCAAGTTGTTACTCATAGGAAACAAGAGTGGCGACCTCTATCTGAAATATGACAACGGCAATCAGACCATCGTGAATCGCGACGACAAAGGCCAGCCGTTCGGACGACTCTACGGCATCTCGAAAGGCGCCAAGGGCGACTACTGGATCTGCTCGAAAGACAACGGTCTCTTCAATATGAGCCCCAACGGTAGCGGATGGACCATCAGGAACTACAGCCATCGGAATGGTGACAAGCAGAGCCTCAGCTCAAACAATGCCTATCAGGCCATAGAAGACAAAGACGGTAACGTCTGGGTGGCCACCTATAACGGCGGTGTGAACCTGCTTCCCAAAGGCAGCGACAACTTCATCCATTCAGGCAACGGCATGACCGACTATCCGAAGGGTGCCTATACAAAGGTAAGGACCATCGCTGCCGATGCAGAAGGCAACGTCTGGGCAGGAACGACCGACGGTATCCTCATCATGTCGTACAAGGACAAGAATGTGAAGGTTGAGAAGCTGAGGATGCCCGAGAACACAGACAAGATACTCAGAAACAACGACATCGTCTGCATCAAGAAAGACAGCAAGGGCACGATGTGGGTAGGCACCAACGGCGGTGGCATCGGTTACACCATCGGCAAGGACGACACTGGCGCCTGGCTCTTCGACTCGTTCGACGCCCAGGACGGACTGCCCTCGGAAGAGATACGCAGCATCACATTCGACGAGCGGGGCAATGCCTGGTTTGCCTTAGAGCACATGATTTGCTCGTTCGACATCACCAAGAAGATATTCACCAGTTTCTCAAGCCTCGACGGAGTGGGCGACGTGATGATCTCCGAGGGCGGAGCCACATGTGCCGCCAACGGCGATGTGCTCTTCGGCACACTCGACGGCTACTATGTCGTAGATAAGAAGAAACTGATGGGCAGTACCGGACGGCAGATGAAGCTGCAGATTACCGACTTCTACCTGAACGACGAGTTGCAGAGTCCGCGACTGAACAGCAACTTCGACTACTACGTGCCCATGAGCAAAAGCGTCGATATACCGCACGGCAACGACAGTTTCGCCTTCCGCTTTGCCTCGATGAACTATCAGTTGCAGCATCGCATACACTACCAGTATATGCTCGAAGGCTACGATGAAGACTGGATCAACGCGGGCAAGAACCGTATAGCCGAATACGATGACGTGACGCCTGGCACCTACACCTTCAAGGTGAAGGCCTTCCTGCTGGAGTCGCCCGAGAAATACGATATACGGACGATCACAGTCACGGTGCCCAACTCGTACCTGACATCGCCCACGGCCTTCACCATCTATTTCCTTCTGCTGCTGACAGCGCTGATCGTGATCTTCGTGAAATACAAGAAGGCCGTCAAGGCACTGAACAATCAATAAAAAATGCTAAAAGGTTTGGCTTATTCGCGAATAAACCTTATCTTTGCAGTCAGAATACGGGTCGTGCCGCATAGATCGGGATACTCTACATTAAAAAATTCATTGAGACCGTTTCCCTTGCTAATGGCGGGCCACAGTCCATCCCTCAGGGGAGAGCAGTAATGCCGGTGGATTACAACAGCAGGGAGCACTCATATCGTGTGAAACAGGAGTTTTCACCAAATCATCGGCACGAACCCGCTTTTTTTATACACAACCAAACCCTGAATTTTGATATGTTTTCTGGAATCATTGAAGAGTTTGCTACCGTTGTAGCGATAGAGAAAGACCGCGAGAATATTGATTTTACGTTGAAATGCTCGTTTGTTGATGAGCTGAAGATCGACCAGAGCGTCGCCCATAACGGCGTCTGTCTGACGGTGGTACGCATCGTGAACGGCACCTATACCGTCACGGCGATGAAGGAGACGCTCGACCGCACAAACTTAGGACTATTGAAGGTGGGCGACAAGGTGAACGTAGAGCGCTCGATGCTGATGAACGGCAGGCTCGACGGCCATATCGTGCAAGGGCACGTCGATGAGACGGCCAAGTGCATCGCGATGGAGGATGCCGACGGCAGCACCTATTTCACCTTCGAATATCCCGAGAACCGCGAGATGGCCAAGAAGGGCTATTTCACGGTAGATAAGGGCAGCGTGACCGTAAACGGTGTCAGTCTGACGGTCTGCAATCCCACGAGCAACACCTTCCAGGTAGCCATCATCCCCTACACCTTCGAGCACACCAACTTCTGCGACATCCACGTAGGCAGTGTCGTGAACCTGGAGTTCGATATCCTTGGAAAATATATTGCCAGATTACAGCAGTTGTAATCCGAGCGGCTATAACAGTTCTGATGGAGCGGAGATGAAAGTCTCTGCTCCATGTTGTATCAGGAAGTCACGGTCGCGGAACCCCCAGAGCACACTGATACACGGCAGACCGCTATTGCGTGCCGTCATGATATCCACATCGCTGTCGCCGACATAGACTGCCCCCTCCTTCCCTACTCCCAACTGTCGCAGAGCCTCGATGACCGTATCGGGTGCCGGTTTCTTACGGATACCCTCTGCCTCATGCTCACCGATGGCCACCTCGATGGTGTCGGGAAAGAAATGGCGGCAGAGTTCGCCTGTGGCGGCATAGAACTTATTGCTGACGACAGCCAGCCGACAGCCTCGGGCCTTCAGGGCAGCCAGCGTCTCGGGAATCCCCTCATAAGGACGGGTGGTATCGAGCGAATGAGCCATATAATGGGCACGGAATGTGGCAAAAGCCTCCTCGAACTGCGGGTTGGCAGCCCCATGCGGAACGGCACGTTCCATCAGCAGGCGCACCCCATTGCCCACGAAGCGGCGCACGTCATCTATCGAATGTTCGGGCATCCCATGTGTGCGGAGCGCATAGTTGGTAGAGGCAGCCAAGTCGCCCAGCGTATCGAGCAGCGTGCCGTCGAGGTCGAAAATATAGGTAGAATAGTTCATCGTTTGCTACGGGTAATCATCGTGCGTACCTTATTATTATATTTATCGGCCTTCAACAACTCCTCTATCGGCAGGTGCATGCGGTATTTCCAATGGTTATAAGGATCGCTCGGCACATTGATACGCTCCTCACGGGGATGCTTCGAGCGCAGTTCACCATCCATCGCCAACCAGTCTTGCAGTGAGAGCAGACAGAGCATCGACGGACAATAGAGGTGACGGGCGATAATCTCCTCGGCCAGATGAGCAGGCAGATGTTCGGGCGCACGTCCCTGTTTCTGGAGCATCGACACATAATAGCGCTGGGTGCGCTCGGGACTCTCCTCCCACCAGAGGCGCAACGACGGCATGTCGTGGGTGGAGAACGTAGCCACACTCCGATAGGGATTGCCGTCGAGATGCGTAAACTCGAAGCCGTTCTGCTTAGGCATCGACTGGATCTCGAGCGTGAGGATACGTAGCTGGTCGAGCACGGGTTCCACGCAGTCGGGCAACATGCCCAGATCCTCAGCACAGCAGAGCATCTGCGTCGCACCGAAGACATCCGTCAACCGATGGATGGCATGAGCCCCCCAGAACATATTATGGCGCTGGTAATAATAGTTGTTGTAGAGTCGCATGAAGGCGTCTTTCTCCTCAGCCGTCAGTGCCTCATAGACAGGCTCCTGATAAGCCCCGATACGAGGATGATACATCTCGGGCTGTTCAGGATCCTCGATAAACAGCACACCACTGATCAGACGGTAGAGGCCGTCGCGGATCCAGAGGCTGTTCTCGTCGCCCTTGCCCTCGAAGCAGTCGCGTATCTTCTTCTGCGTGTCGTACTCCGCCTTGAGGTCGTAGAAGCCATAACTGCGGGAGATAAGGAAGTGTTCACGGACATAAGGGGCATGCATGCCGAAGAGACGGTCGAGCACCCGGTCGTTGATGAACGGACGGGTAAAGAAGTCCTTACGGAACGGGAGTCCGAAATACTCGATCTCGCCCACCGTCATCGGCAGAGCCGGAGAGAAGTGGCCCAAGAGGCCGAAGAGAGCATCGTCGGGTATCTCCCAGATACGGAAGAAGCCAAGCACATGGTCGATGCGGATGGCGTCGAAATACTGTTCCATCCAACGCAGGCGACGATGGAACCACTCGATCAGGGCTGGTCCCCAGTGATATGACGGGAAGCCCCAGTTCTGACCGTTCTGCGAGAAAGCATCGGGCGGTGCACCTGTCTGGGCATCCAGATGAAAGAGTTTCGGATGAGTTTCCGTCTCCACACTCTCACGGTTGACACCGATGGGCACATCGCCCTTGATGACAACGCCCTTCTGTCGGGCATAGTCGGCTGCGGCCTTCAACTGCAGATGGAGATGATACTGGACATAATAGACAAGCGGACACTGATCAGCAGAGAGCTGAGAGTGATCTGCACTCCAAAGGGCATAAGGTTCGAGCCAATCCTTATTAGCCTCAAACCACGCCTTGAACTCTTTCGAATCGAGCGTCTGCTGCCCACGTTCGGCAAAGATTGCTCTGATGTACTCACCCTTGACACGCTCCACCCCCTCATAGTCGGCATAGCCCAGTGCATTCAGTTCCTGCTGCTGCCGTCTGAAGGCCGTCATCCGCGTCTTGTTCTTCAGTGCCCCGAGTGCCTCGAGATCCATATACTGCGGATGAAGGGCAAAGGCCGAGACGATGTTATAAGGATAAGAGTCGCTCCAGGTATGAGCACAGGTCGTATCATTGACAGGCAGAATCTGTATCACCTTCATCCCCGTAGCCACAGCCCAGTCAACGAGCAGGCGCAGGTCGCCGAAGTCGCCGACGCCACAAGAGTGGGCACTACGCAGAGAGAACACGGGAACCACCACTCCGGCAGCCCGCCATGTCTGTTCCTTCACTCGCAGGCTCTGTCCATAGGCCACAAGAACCGTTCCGTCGGGAATCCCTATCTGCGGGTCGGTAGTGATCAGGCCCTCCGTCGTACGGTTATCGCCTTCCTCCCATGTCAGCAAGGTGTGGGTAGCCTCATCGATAATCACATATTTATATTCTAGAGGCAGGGCGACCGCCTCGACATTCACCGACAACAGCCAGTCGTATCGTCCCAGATACTCCATACGCAGAAATCGCGACGGATTCCAACTGCCTAACGCGGGATGACTGCCTACAACAGCGACCGCCTGTCCGGCCTTCAACTGCGGGGCAGACACACGGAAGAGGATGGTCTTACGGTACAAGGGTACTCGCAGCGCCTGCACCTCTTCGTCGTGAGGCAGGCCCTCCATCGTCTGATAGGCGTAGCTGTAGAGGTTATACTGCAAGGGGACCTCGCGCCAGAGATCAGTCAGGATATAATTCTTCGATGAATCGAAGTAATAACAGCGGGGCACAGCCGACCACTCCTTGCGGAGCACGTTGCCGTCGGCATCTTCTACCTGATAGTAATAGCAGAAAGAATCAATCGGGTGCTGACGCGACTCGACGGCCGATGTCTCCAGTTCCCAATGCCAGCCATCGTCGGTCGTCATCATCAGTCGGCGGTTCTTCTTCGTGCCGTCGAGACTCATATAGGTGATGACCACCCAGAGGTTCTCACCCCACTGTGTACCGTATTCTATCGTGAATTTCAGTTTCATATTCTCATTATTTTGCTACAAAGATACAAAAAAGTTACAATTCAGAGTTATGAGTTGAGAGATTTTTGTAACTTTGCAGCAATTTTTCAATGTTCGGCGATATGAAAACGAAAAAAAAGAAATATTATCTGGCAGCCATCGCTGTCTGTCTATTAGCAATCATTGGCGTATTCATCTATTATTTCGTGGGTAGTTTCTCCAACTCCGAGAAGACCGAATACGTGTATATATACGATGGCTATAATCTGGACGATGTCTCCAAACAGCTATCGCCTTTCGCCTCGTCACAGGCGCTGACTACCTTCAGGATTATGGCCCGTCATGCCGGCTATGCCGACCATATCAGGAGCGGCAGATACGCCATCCGTCCCGGTGAGAGCACGCTCACCGTGTTCCGTAACCTGAAGAACGGTCATCAGGAGCCCGTCATGCTGACCATCCCAGAGAGCAGGACGACCGACCGGCTGGCTGGTGCCCTCTCGAAGAAACTGATGCTCGACAGTGCTGCCGTAGCCATCCTGTTGAAAGACTCAGCCTTCTGTGCCAAGCAAGGCTTTGATCCCGACAATATCGTCTGTCTCTTCGTGCCGAACACCTACGAGGTATATTGGAACACCTCGCTCGACAAGCTGATGGCCCGCATGAAGAAAGAGCGCGACCACTTCTGGAACAAAGAGCGCACAGACAAGGCCCAAGCCATCGGTCTGACGCCCAACGAGGTTTGTACGCTGGCCAGCATCATCGACGAAGAGACGGCCAACAATCAGGAGAAGCCGATGATAGCGGGCATGTATCTGAACCGTCTGAAGACCGGGATGCCTCTACAGGCTGATCCCACCGTCAAGTTCGCACTTCAGGACTTTGCCCTCCGCAGAATCTATCACGACATGCTGACCTACGACAGCCCGTATAACACCTATCGTAACATCGGGTTGCCCCCAGGCCCCATCAAGATTGCCTCTGTGAAAGGCATCGATGCCGTACTGAACCGCGTCGATCACGATTACCTCTATATGTGTGCCAAGGAAGACTTCTCGGGCACCCATAATTTCGCCAAGACCTATCAGGAGCATCTGAAGAACGCAGCCAAGTATTCGAAGGCACTCAATGACCGCGGTATCAAATAATACGGCTAATTTTGGTCAATTCGATAATTTTTCGTAATTTTGCAGCCACAAATAGAAACATCATAGATTTATGGAAGAGAAGATCATTAATGAGAGCGAAGAGAAAAAGTCAGTGAGCTTCATTGAGCAGAAGGTAATCAATGACCTGGCAGAAGGTAAGAACGGCGGCAGACTGCAGACCCGTTTCCCACCGGAACCTAACGGTTACCTGCACATCGGCCACGCAAAGGCTATCGCCATCGACTTCGGTCTGGCCAAGAAATATAATGGTGTCTGCAACCTGCGTTTCGACGACACCAACCCCATCAAGGAGGATACCGAATATATAGAGAGCATTGAAAACGACATCAAGTGGCTGGGCTTCCAGTGGGCAAATGTCTATTATGCCAGCGACTATTTCCAGGAGCTCTGGGACTTTGCCGTCTGGCTCATCAAGCAGGGTCGTGCCTATGTCGATGAGCAGAGCTCAGAGGTGATTGCCCAGCAGAAGGGAACCACCACGAGTCCAGGCACCAACAGTCCTTATCGCGACCGTCCTGTTGAGGAGAACCTCAAGTTGTTCGAATTCATGAACAGCGGTAAGTGCGAACCCGGCACCCTCGTACTGCGTGCCAAGATCGATATGGCTCATCCGAACATGCTGTTCCGTGACCCGTTGATCTATCGTGTGCTGAACATCCCCCATATCCGTACCGGCAACAAGTGGAACGCCTACCCCATGTATGACTTTACCCACGGTCAGAGCGACTATCTGGAGGGTGTGACCCACTCTTGGTGTACTCTGGAGTTTGTGGAGCACCGTCCCCTTTACGATCTGTTTGTCACCTGGATGAAGGAATGGAAGGGCGAGACCGATAATATCGAGGATAACCGTCCGCGACAGACAGAGTTCAATAAGTTGAACCTGAACTACACCCTGATGTCGAAGCGTAATCTGCTGGCACTTGTAAACGAGAAGCTCGTCAACGGCTGGGACGATCCCCGCATGCCGACCATCTGCGGTTTCCGTCGTCGCGGCTACAGCCCTGAGAGCATCATCAAGTTCATCGACAAGATCGGCTACACCAAGATCGATGCACTCAACGATATGGCCCTTCTGGAGAGTGCCGTCCGTGACGACCTGAACAGCAGAGCACTCCGCGTAAGTGCGGTTCTGGATCCGGTGAAGGTTGTCATTACCAACTATCCCGAAGACCAGCTGGAGCAACTGACAGCCGTCAACAATCCCGAGAACGAGGCCGACGGCACCCATGAGGTGGAGTTCAGCCGCGAGTTGTGGATTGAGCGCGATGACTTCATGAAGGAGGCCGACAAGAAATTCATGCGCCTGGCTCCCGGCAAGGAAGTGCGCCTGAAGAATGCCTATATCATCAAGTGCGACGAGGAACATCCCTGCGATGAGGATGAGAACGGTAAGGTAACGACAATCTACTGCACCTATGATCCTGAATCAAGGAGCGGACTTCCCGGTTCAAACCGCAAGATCAAGGGTAAGACGCTGCACTGGGTCAGCTGTCATAATGCCGTGAAGGCCGAAGTACGTCTCTACGACCGTCTGTGGAAGGTAGAGAATCCCCGCGACACTCTGGCAGAACTCCGTGAACAGCAGAACTGCGATGCCGTAACAGCCATGAAGCAGATGATCAACCCAGACTCTCTGAGCATCCTGAAAGACTGCTATATCGAACCATTCGCAGCCTCGATGAAGCCTCTGACCTATCTGCAGTTCCAGCGCATCGGCTACTTCACGCCCGATTCCGACTCGACGGCAGAGAACCCCGTCTTCAACAAGACGGTAGGCCTGAAAGACAACTGGGCAAAGATGAACAAATAAATGACAGACGACACGGCATATTTCGAAAGTAAGGAATTTCAGAACATCCTGAACAAATACGAAACGTCAGTCAAGTCAGAGCACGCCATCTATATGGATGCTGATGACTTGGCTGACATTGCCGATTATTACCACTATAACGGACGCGACGAAGAAGCCAATGAGGCCATCGAACTGGCGTTGACCTACAATCCGGAAGCCGTAGGGCCCTTGTTGTACAAAGCCCGTGAGGCACTGTCGCGAGGCGATTACGAAGATGCTGAGGACTATGCCAGCCGCATCGAGGCCGTTGACAGTCAGGAGGCCGTCTATCTCAAGGGAGAGATCATGATCTCCCAAGGGAAGGTCGATGAAGCCAATGACTACTTCAGACAGAAGATGGACGAAATCATGCCTGACGAGCTGACGGACTATGTCTATGATGTCGCCAATGTCTTTTCCGACTACAACATCCACGACATAGCCTTCGAATGGATCGCCCGTTCACAAGGCGATGATTCCGACGACTTCAAGGAACTGGTGGGCCACACGCTCTTCGGACTTGGCAAATACAAGGACAGTGAACGTATCTTCAACGAACTGATAGACCACAACCCCTACTCCGCCCGCTATTGGAACGCGCTGGCCAATGCGCAGTTTATGAGCGAAGACTACAATGCCTCCATCACCAGCAGTGAATATGCCATCGCCATCGACCCGCATGATGCAGAAAGCATTCTGGCGAAGGCAAACGGACTCTTCAGCCTCAACAACTACGAATCAGCGCTTACCTATTACCGCAGATACTCCGACATCATGGAAGACGACTACTTCGGTTATATGCACCAAGGTTCCTGTCTTCTCAATCTGGGTCGTACGGAAGAGGCCGTACCGATTTTAGAGAAAGCCGAACAGGCAGCAGTAGCCGCAAGTCCTCAGATTCTCACAGACATCTATCAAGAACTGGCCTTTGCCTATGGTGATCTCCACAAACTCGACCAGGCGCTGTATTATATAGACAAGGCAGAACAGCTCGACTGCGACTATGTGAACATGGAGGTTATTCGCGGACATATCCTGCTATCGAACAACCAACCGAAAGAAGCAGAGCTCGCCTTCAAGAAAGCCCTCAAGTTGTCGGACAACTCACCGAAGACTATGCTAAGGGTTATCGTCTCGCTTTACGACAACCAGTACCTCCACACGTGCTACACCCTCTTTAAGAAGTTTTTCATGACTATCTCCAGCGACTGGAACGACGGTTATTCCTACATGGCTCTCTGTTGTCTGGACTTGAAAAAACACGACGAGTTTCTCTATTATCTCGACCAAGCCGTCAAACGTAATCCCAAAGAGGCGAGAACCGTTCTCGGCGGTCTGTTCCCCGAAGGGACACTACCAGAAGAATACATCGCATATATATCAAATCAAACAAATAAGGAATCCACATGAATTTCATTACAAATATCTTGAACAGCCTTGGCTGGTATCCCACCATCTTTGTTCTGATGTTGCTCGAAAGCACTGTTGTGCCAGTACCTTCAGAATTCGTTGTCACCCCTGCCGCCTATCATGCAGCCAGCGGTTCACTGAACGTATTCCTGGTCATTTTCTATGCGACACTCGGCGCAGACATCGGTGCCAGCATCAACTATTTCGTAGCGCTCTACGTAGGCAGACCCGTCATCTATAAGTTCGCCAACAGCAAGTGGGGTAAGATGTGCCTGTTGAATCAGGAGAAGGTCGAAAGAAGTGAGAAATATTTTGACGAGCATGGTGTTGCAGCGACCCTTACCGGTCGTTTTGTCCCCGTCATCCGTCACCTGATATCCATCCCTGCCGGTCTGGCTCGCATGCACTATGGTAAGTTTATTCTGTTTACCACCATCGGTGCCGGAGGCTGGCACAGCGTCTTGGCCGCTATGGGCTGGTATCTCCACGCCATCGTTCCCGAAGATCAGCTCAACGACAAGATCAGCGAATATGCAGAATATATCAAGATAGCCATCTTAGGACTGCTGATTCTGGCCGTCATCTACTTTGTTGTGAAGTCACGACTGAAGAAAAAACAAGGATAATCACACCCGAAATGAGAATTTTCTCTAAAAAATTCTTTTATTTTATAAATAATGTGTATCTTTGCAAATTATAACCAATTGATCAGGTATGGCAAGGACAAGCAATCATTTAGTAATCATGGCCGGCGGCGTTGGCAGCCGATTCTGGCCTATGAGCACGACAGACAAGCCCAAACAGTTTATCGACGTATTGGGAACTGGTAAGACTTTGCTCCAATTAACAGTTGAGAGATTTGGCAATCTGGTAAAGCCAGATAATATTTGGGTGGTAACTAATCAGAAATATGCTTCCATCGTGAAGGAACAGTTGCCCGACATTCCCGGGGGGAACATTCTGTGCGAACCTTGCCGTCGCAACACAGCTCCTTGCATTGCTTACGTCAGTTGGCGCATCAAGTCGAAGGATCCCAAGGCCAACATCGTTGTGACGCCCAGTGACCATATTGTGGTTGACAAGGCCGAGTTCCAACGGGTAGTCAAAGAGTGCATGGTCTTCACGAGCGAGACAGACTCCATCGTAACCTTAGGCATGAAGCCCAACCGTCCGGAGACAGGCTACGGTTATATCCAGGCCGATCTCAGTACCAGTTCACTGCGCAACAAAGAGATTTTCAGAGTGGATTCTTTCAGGGAGAAGCCTGACCTTGCCACAGCCAAGGAATATATCAAGAAGAACTATTATTTCTGGAATGCCGGCATCTTTATCTGGAATGTCAGCACCATCGTCAATGCCTTCCGGGTCTATCAGCCTTCCATGGCAAAGCTTTTCGAATCACTGAATCCCGTCTATGGCACAGAGAAGGAACAAGAAGAGATCGACCGTCTGTTCCCAGAATGTGAGAACATTTCTGTTGACTATGCCATCATGGAAAAAGCCGAGGAGATTTTCGTCTGTCCTGCTGATTTCGGCTGGAGCGATCTGGGCACATGGGGTTCTCTCCATGAACAGAGCAAGAAGGATCTCTATGGCAACGTGAGCATCGGTCAGGACATCAACCTGTTTGAAAGTCACAATTGTATCGTACATACCACTCAGGAAAAGAAAGTGGTGGTTCAGGGGCTCGACGGCTATATCATCGCTGAGAACAACGACACCCTGCTCATCTGCAAGCTGTCGGAAGAACAGCGTATCAAGAATTTTTCAGGAAACGGATAACATTATTATAATATATGGATAAAAAAGTTGCTCTTATCACAGGTATCACCGGACAGGACGGTTCATACCTGGCAGAATTTTTGATTGAAAAAGGATATGAGGTTCATGGCCTCCTGCGCCGTTCCTCATCATTTAATACGGGTCGTATCGAGCACCTCTATCTCGATGAATGGGTACGCGATATGAAAAAAGCTCGTCTGGTTAATCTGCACTGGGCAGACATGACCGACTCATCATCCCTCATCCGTATTATTGGCGAGACCAAGCCTACCGAGATCTATAATCTGGCAGCACAGAGTCATGTCAAAGTGTCGTTCGACGTGCCAGAATACACAGCAGACGTCGATGCCACTGGTGTTCTGCGCTTATTGGAGGCCGTCCGCATCTGCGGTCTTGAGAAGACGTGCCGCATCTATCAGGCCTCAACCTCAGAACTTTACGGAAAAGTACAGGAAGTGCCTCAGAGCGAGACAACACCGTTCTATCCCCGTTCACCATACTCAGTAGCCAAGCTTTATGGTTTCTGGATCATGAAGAACTATCGTGAGTCGTACAACATGTTCTGCTGCAACGGTATTCTCTTCAATCATGAGAGTGAGCGCCGAGGCGAGAACTTCGTAACCCGTAAGATCACCCTTGCTGCAGCCCGTATTGCACAGGGATATCAGGACAAACTCTATCTCGGAAACCTGAACTCTCTGCGTGACTGGGGCTACGCCAAGGACTATATCGAGTGCATGTGGCTCATTCTCCAGCAGCCGGAGCCCGATGACTTCGTGATTGCAACCGGCGAGTATCATACGGTTCGTGAGTTTGCAACCCTCGCCTTCAAGGAAGTGGGTATCGAGCTGGAATGGAAAGGCGATGGTGTTGATGAGAAAGGTTATGACAAGGCAACGGGTAAGGTTCTCGTAGAGGTAGATCCGAAGTATTTCCGTCCAGCAGAAGTTGACCAGTTGTTGGGTAATCCCGCCAAAGCCAAGGCCAAGCTCGGATGGAATCCTCAGAAGACCTCTTTCCCCGAACTTGTCAAGATCATGGTTCAGCACGACATGAAGTTCGTCAAGAAGTTGTTTATCAAAGCTCAGATGGAGGAGTAAAAGAATGAGTTTAGACAAAAACAGCAAGATATATGTAGCGGGACACCACGGACTTGTGGGTTCCGCTATTTGGAATAACCTCCTTCAGCGTGGCTATACAAACCTCATAGGGCGCAGTCACAAGGAACTTGACCTCACTGATCAGGTGGCCGTCAAGAAGTTCTTCGACGAGGAGCGCCCCGATGCAGTCGTTCTCGCAGCAGCCTTTGTGGGAGGAATCATGGCCAACTCACTCTATCGCGCCGACTTCATCATGATGAATATGAAGATACAGTGCAATGTGATTTCCGAGGCATACGCCCACGGCGTCAAGAAACTGCTCTTCTTGGGCAGCACCTGCATCTATCCCAAAAACGCACCACAGCCGATGAAGGAAGATTGTCTGCTGACATCGCCTCTGGAATACACCAATGAGGAGTACGCCATTGCGAAGATTGCCGGACTGAAGATGTGCGAGAGCTATAACCTGCAGTATGGCACCAACTATATTGCCGTCATGCCCACAAACCTCTATGGTCCTAACGACAATTTCCATCTGGAGAACTCCCATGTGATGCCCGCCATGATGCGCAAGATCTATCTGGCCAAACTCATCCACGATGAGAACTGGACAGCTATTCAGAACGATATGAACAAGCGCCCAGTAGAGGGAATTACCGGCTCTGCCACTCATGAGGACATTCTCAATGTTTTGGCAAAATACGGTATCTATAATAATAAGGTGGTACTTTGGGGCACAGGCACCCCACTCCGCGAATTCCTTTGGAGCGAGGATATGGCCGACGCTTCTGTTCACGTGCTGTTAAACGTAGATTTCTCGGATATCATCGGTATCGAAAAGTATTCATCTGTCCATTTCGGAGCCTCAACCGATGGTGCCGTTGACAGGAACCACTCTGCAGGTCGCGGTGGAGCGATTCCCAAATTGGGCGAGATCCGCAACTGTCACATCAATGTCGGCACGGGTAAGGAACTGACGATTCGCGAACTTTCAGAACTTGTTGTCAAGGCTGTAGGCTTTGAGGGTACCGTAGAGTTCGACACGTCTAAGCCCGATGGCACCATGCGTAAGTTGATTGATGTATCTAAGTTGCACTCACTCGGATGGACGCATCAAGTCGAGATAGAGGATGGTGTTCAGAAACTTTTTGAATGGTATCAGGATTCTCTGAAGTAAGACAGAATTACATTCAATAATCAAAGAAGCCCGCCAATTGGCGGGCTTTCTTGATTAGATCTTTGCTTTCAGTGTTTCTTTCCAGCGGGCATAAGCCTCAGCATAAGCTTCACGATCGGCAACCTTCGGCTCTATCACCTGAAGTTTGTCAAGCGTAGCAAACGCCTCGTTGTTATCCTTGTAGATACCAGCACCGATACCAGCACCCTTGGCTGCACCTACGGAACCGTCTGTGTCATAGAGTTCGATGGTGGCACCGCTCACGCCAGCCAAAGTATCACGGAACAACGGGCTCAGGAACATATTGGCCTTGCCGGCATGTATCTTCTTGATTTCCATACCCATCTGCTGCATGATTTCCATACCATAGCAGAAAGAGAACACGATACCCTCCTGGGCAGCACGCACCAGATGAGCCTTATTGTGCTTGTTGAAGTTCAGTCCATTGATAGAGCATCCGATCTCCTTATTCTCGAGCACGCGTTCTGCACCATTTCCAAACGGGATGATGGTCACGCCCTCACTGCCGATGGGCACAGTTGCAGCCAAATCGTTCATCTCGGCATAGCCCACATCAGGTGTGATATTACGATGCGTCCATGCATTCAGAATACCAGTACCATTGATACAGAGCAGCACACCCAGACGGGTCTGGTCTGCAGTATGGTTCACATGGGCAAAAGTATTTACACGACTCTGTTTGTCATAATTGACCTCACCCAGCACACCATAGACAACGCCTGATGTACCACCAGTAGCGGCAATCTCTCCAGGATTCATCACATTGAGAGAGAGGGCATTGTTAGGCTGGTCACCACCACGATAGGTAATCGGCGTGCCGGCCTTGAGTCCCATCTCTGCAGCAGCCTCAGCACTTACCACACTCTGTTCTGCAAAAGTAGGAACAATATCTGCAATCAGCGAACTGTCGAAGCCATAGTATTTCATCAGGAAGTCTGCCACCTGATTATTCTTGAAGTCCCAGAACATACCTTCAGAAAGTCCGCTGACGGTCGTATTCACCGTTCCGCTGAGTCGCATGGCAATATAATCACCAGGCAGCATCACCTTATATATATTACTATAGAGTTCTGGCTCGTTCTCCTTCACCCAAGCCAACTTGGCAGCCGTAAAGTTACCAGGAGAGTTCAGAAGGTGACTCAGACACTGGTCAGCGCCAAGCTCCTTGAATGCCTTCTCGCCATAAGGTACTGCACGAGAGTCACACCAGATAATCGCAGGACGAAGCGCCTTCAGATTTTTATCGACACAGACCAGTCCGTGCATCTGATAAGAGATACCGATTGCCTTGATTTCCTCTGCTGTAGCGCCAGCATCAGACATAATTTTCTTCAGACTCAGCTTCGCATTGTCCCACCACATCTGAGGATCCTGCTCAGCCCATCCTGACTTCACAGCCATGATTGGAGCTTCTTTCTCAGGATAGAAAGCTGATGCCACACACTTGCCGTTATCGGCGTTAACAAGAGATGCCTTCACTGAAGAGCTACCGACATCAAAACCTAAAAGATATCTGTTTGCCATATTATAATGAATAATGAGTTATTTATATTACGCTTTATATGCAAAATTCCCTATTTTTTTTGATGCGAGCAATAAATTTGAGAAAAAAAAGGATTTTTTTACCATATTTTGTGTTCAATTAATTTTTTTTTTTTACCTTTGCAACGAAAATGCGCAATTAGAATCGAAAAATAAATTCATATATGAAGAAGAAAATACTAATACTTGACGACAAAGAGACCATTGCAAAGGTTCTCTCCATCTATCTGATGAGCGACTATGACGTACAATGGTTGCCTGATGGTTTGCAGGGTGTAAAGTGGCTTCAGGCCGGCAACACACCAGACCTGATTATCTCAGATATCCGCATGCCAGGCATGAGAGGAGACGACTTTTTGGAATGGATCAAGCAGAATGAACTCTTCCAGCACATCCCTGTGATTATGCTTTCCAGCGAGGACTCTACCAGTGAGCGTATCCGACTGCTGGAGATTGGTGCGGAGGACTATATTGTGAAACCCTTTAACCCTATGGAACTAAAGATCCGCGTCAAGAAGATTATTCCTTGATGAGGTTTGGTTAGTATATATATGATAGGTGTAATTTATTTAGGCAAGAATCAAGAGAGTATTGAACGACTGAAGTATATACCGGGTCGTTTGGTACAGTGCGCCGACAACTACAGAGATGCGGCCTCGATTTGTGCGCCCCATGTTCATAACGAGCATTTCATCATGTTCTTTGAGCAAGGCGACCAGACCGAAGACATTACTGCCATCACCTATATCAAGAAGAAATGCCGGAGCGTCTATATCATCCTGCTGACCCATAAATTAACTTTGGACGACAGGAAGATGTACCAGAGATGCGGTATCAACGATACGATTGACGCTCAGGCTTCCATCACAGAGATCAACAAGAAGATTCAGTTCATTTCCGATCGCGAGGGGATGCTTTTCGATGATGCCCCATCTAAGCATCGCATTTTGCGTTTCAAGATACCCCTCTGGAAACGACTCTTCGACATCGTATTCTCATTATTGGCCATTATCATCCTCTCTCCCGTCTTTATCCTGACAGCTATCGCTATCAGATTAGAGAGCAAAGGACCGATTGTCTTCAAGTCCAAGCGTGTGGGTACGAACTATACCGTATTCGACTTCCTGAAGTTCCGTTCAATGTATGCCGATGCCGAGCAGCGCTTGAAAGAAGTTGCTAAAGAGGCAGGAAACCAATATGCCGAAAAGGATAAGGAAGAAGAATCGCGCGTCATTACTGCACCGTTAGGCGATGAGGCAGAAATGATGATGATGGATACAGGCATGGAGTCCGATATGATGATCAGCGACGATGAGGTTATGCTCGTAGGCGATGACTTTGTGGTCTCCGAAACCGATTTCAATAAGGAAAAGGCAGAAGAGAACAACAACGCATTTGTCAAGATTGAAAATGACCCCCGCATCACGAAGGTTGGTAAGTTCATCCGCAAATATAGTATTGACGAGCTCCCGCAGCTCTTTAACATACTGAAAGGCGACATGTCCATCGTTGGCAATCGCCCCTTGCCTCTTTATGAGGCAGAGAAGCTCACCGTAGATTCCAGCATCGACCGTTTCATGGCTCCAGCAGGTCTCACAGGTTTGTGGCAAGTCGAGGAGCGTGGTAAAGGCGGCATGATGTCCGCAGAAGAACGGAAACAGTTGGATATCACCTACGGGCAGACCTACAATTTTGTACTGGACATGAAGATTATCTTCCGAACGTTGACAGCATTTATCCAAAAAGATAACGTATAAAAACAAAAACATAAACCTTTCACAATGAACAAGCTTAAACGACTATTATTCGTTGTAGTAACTGCAGGACTAAGCTCCACGGCTTTCGCTCAATTTGACGAGACCGGTATTGCTGCAGGCTTCTTTGATTCCAGCAAGGACAAAGAAATCAACTTCTCAGAGTTCCACTTGCCGCCATTGGCTATCTTGTTTGAAAATGCAAAGTCAACGCCAAGCATTATGAATTTGGAGAAAGCAAGAGAATTGGCCCAGGCAGAAGTTGCCAAACAGAAGCGACATATTTTCTCTTATATAACAGGCCGTGCAAGCTATAGTTATGGTAAGTCGGATGTTTGGGGAAATAACTCATCTTCAACTAACATGATGATTTACCAATTCCAAGGTTCTGAGCAAAGTTATTGGAATGTTGGTGCAACTTTATCTTTGCCTCTTGAAGACGTTTTTGATTTAGGAGCAGCTGTTAAACGTAAAAAATTAGCAGTTGATCAAGCAGTTTTAGCAAAAGACATAGCCTTTGACCAATTAAAATTGCAAATTGCAACCCTATATGTTAAAATCACAAATAATTTGGTAACATTAAAGACTGCTGGTGAAACTTCTGCTGCATTACAAGGTGCAGGAGCTTTAAATCGTGAAGATTTTGAGAATGGCAACATGAAAGTCGAAGACTATGCTTATACAAAGATGCATGAAGTTGGCCAAGTAATGCAATATCAAAGTCTTCAAACAGAAATTACAACAGATATATTAACATTAGAGATATTAACACATACACCCATTATTACAAATTCCACAACAGAGATTACACTTGATAAAACTGTCCAGAAATCGAGCAAGGAAATTGCTAAAGAGAACAAAGCTGTAGAAAAGCGAATCAAGAAAGCTGTTGAAGAGGAAGAAAAGAAAGTAAAAGCTTTAGAAAAAGCGGAAAAGAAAGCAGCTAAAGCTGCAGCAAAAGCAGAGAAAAAGAATAAGAAATAACATTAAAGGAGCACAATTATGGATTTATTCAGATATATAGTCAGATTCTTATATAAAATCAGGTGGTATCTCATCATTCTGCCATTGATCGCTTTAGTTGTCGCATGGTTTATGACTCGTAATATGGAGCGCGTATACAATAGTAATACAACTATTTATACGGGTATGATCACTGGTTATAACATTGAAGGCGGTGTTGGTACTGCAGGCGGCCAGTCTCAGACTAATATGACCAATTTAATTTTGTTGATTTCCACTGATGCAACTATACATGAAGTATCTCTTCGCCTGTTTGCCCGTTGTATGATGTATGGTAACCCTAACAAGGACAACAACTACATCTCATCTGAGCATTTCCGTCAGTTAAGCAGCAGTGTGCCTGCAGATGTAAAAGCACTTATTAATCACAATAGCGAGAATGCCACTTACGCCAACCTGAAGGCATACGAGCGCCCATCTCAGGACAATTTTATATTTGGAATTTTAAACTACCATCCTTGGTTTGGCATTAACAACATAACTGCACGTTTAAAAGTCATGCAGTTACAGAAAAGTGACATTATTGACATTGGCTACTCCGCCAATGATGCAGGTATTGCATACAACACACTGGATATTTTGAACGAAGTATTTGCACGCCAATATGCACAATTACGTTATGGTGAAACCAACAATGTCATTAAGTTCTTTGAACGCGAGGTAGCTCGCCTCTATAGGATTTTAACAAATGCAGAAGATGATTTAATTCGCTACAACGTAGAAAAACGAATCATCAACTATGGCGAGCAGACTAAAGTTTTAGCAGGAATGGATGGAACTCAGAAGCTGTCCGACAATGAGATTCTCAAGAACATGACAACAACTCGTGCCTTGATGGACTATTTGGAACGTCAATTAGGAGATCGTGCCAAAATCATTAAAGCGAACAAGGAATTCACAAACCAAATCACTGACATTTCACGTATTCAATCTCGTATATCAAACCTCCGGCTGATGAATAGCGAAGGTGGTGGCAGTGGTGTAGAATCCCAACTAGAGTTAGCTAAAGCAGAGAGAATGTTGCAAAATGCTACAGAGAATGTCCGTGGTTTGGTAAAAGACATAGAGGCTGGCACATATAGTACTGAAACAGGAGTGAAAGCCAACGATATGATTGGTCGTTGGCTTGACCAAGTCCTTCTTTTGGAAAAATCAAAGGCAGAAATAGGTGCTCAAGATATCATGCGATCAAAACTTGATAAAGAGATGCTATACTATGCACCGATTGGTGCTACGATTGCTAGAAAAGATCGTCACATTGGGTTTATTGAAGGTAACTATATGGAGATGCTAAGAGCATTAAATGCCGCACGTCTTCGCCAAAAGAATCTGCAGATGACCACAGCCACCTTACGTGTACTCAATCCACCTATGTTCCCCATGAATGCTCAACCGACCAATCGTCTGATGATTCTACTAGGTGCATTCTTGATTACCTTCATATTGACAGCCATGTACTTCTTCATTATCGAGTTACTTGACCGCACTTTGCGAGACCGTATGCGTTCAGAACGCATCACAAAGATACCTGTCATGGGATGTTTCCCGAAGGAAAGTACACTCCGTTATCGTCGTTTCAACAAAACAATTGCCGATATGGCCATGCGCCAGTTAAGCAAAGCACTTCTCCCCCACTTCAAGGAGGGGCAGCAGAATGTATTGAATCTGCTCTCTACGGATGCTGCAAATGGTAAGAGTTATTTAGCACAGGAATTGGAGAACTACTGGATTTCCATTGGTCTGCAGGTACGTCGTTTAACTTACGATGAAGATTTCCTAGCAGAAGACAGCCGTTTCATCATGGCAAACAACATTAAGGATATCTGCCCTGATATCTTGCCAAACGAGATTGCCATCATCGAGTACCCGAATCTCGATGACCACTCAATCCCTTCTGGACTGCTCAATATGGGCACCATCAACTTGATGGTGACTCGTGCTAACCGCACTTGGAAAGATGTCGACCAGAAAGCTCTCAAGGAACTTGAGTCACAGTTAGAAGACAAGAACACCTTGTTCATGTATCTCACAGAGGCTCAGCGCTATGCAGTAGAAGAGTTTGTTGGTCAGCTACCACCATACACAAGATTTAATAACTTTGTCTATCGTATTTCCCAATTGGGATTAACTGCTGTCGAAAACAATCACGCAAAATAACAATCATGGCAAGAGTTTATTCTAACAGATTGTCTGAATATTCCCATGAAAACGGAGGAAGAGTCTTGTTACTCTTTCTCCTGTTTTTACTTGCATTATATGAATTAGGTACTGCCGGTTTCCCCGCTTTTGTAGTTATATGCACACTGCCACTTATCGTGTTATATGTTTATGTGGCATTTAAATGGAGAATGTTTACATTTTGGACATTGGTTATTGTTAACTATTTCCTCCAAATGAAAGACGTTATTCTTCCTATCCCAATTTCATTGCCAAACGAAATGCTTCAAATGATACTGCTAGCTATTGCTATCATTGATGCGCGACAATCTCCACACTTTGAACGCACTATGAACGTAATGCTTTTGGCTTTGGTTATCTGGTGTAGTTTTTGCACTTTACAACTATTGAATGATACTTGCGACCTTGGTATAGACATTGAGGCATGGTACACTGGAGCGAGATTAATTGCTTTTCAAATTTTATATACATTCCTTATTTTTTCTATTTATATTTCATCCCCAGAAGTATTAATTAAATATTTGAAGCTATGGGCTGTATTATCATTATTTTCTGTATTTTGGGTATGGAAGCAGCAAAATTATGGCTTTACAGAAGCTGAGAATTTATGGATACAAACAAGAGGTCGATCTACCCATATATTAAATGCAGGAACATTAATCCGTTATTTTTCTACGTTTAGTGATGCAGCGAACTATGGATGTAATGCTGCAGCTGCAACTGTGGCCTTTATATTATTTGGAATTACTTCAAAAATAAAATGGGAACGTATTTTTTTCCTTCTAACTGGCATACTTATTTTTTGGGGAATGTTTGCTTCTGGTACACGCACTGGAATCTTTTGTGTTGGGGCTGGATTTATAGTCTATATATTTCTCTCAAAATCTATTAAGATTGCAGTTCCTTTTAGTATAGTATTTTTAATTTGCACTTGTTTATTAGTATTTACAGATATAGGGAACGGGAATCAGCAAATTCGAAGAATGCGGTCAGCTTTTAACAAAGATGATGCGTCTATGAACGTTCGTGATATTAACAAAGCAGCTATTCGTAAATATATCAATGACGCGCCATGGGGTATTGGTCTAGGAATGGGTTATAATGTACCAGCGAACAATAAGTATGCAAAATTAGCAACAATTCCGCCTGACTCAGAATATGTCTACATATGGATACGTACAGGTCCCATTGGTATAACACTCTTTGTAATAACAACGTTAATAATGTTTGCTGGTGCTTGTTATATAGTGCTTTTTAGATTGAAGAGCCGATCCCTCATGGGAATTGGTGCGGGTTTTTGTTGTGCTTTTGTATCCATACAGCTAGGAGGATATGCCAATCAAGTGTTAATGCAATTTCCTAATTGCATGATTTTCTATGGAGGATTATCCATCGTGTATATTCTACCATTTATTGAACCCGAATGGATAAAATACGAGGAAAGGAGATTAGCTGAACAAGAAGAAAAGAAACGTTTAAAATTAGAAAAGAAATTAGCATCAAGAGTATAATACATATTGAAGATAGATGTTTCCATTATTACCATCAATTACAACGGGTTAAAGGACACCTGTGAACTAATTGAGACAATCCCCTCCAATGACAATTTGGAGGTGATTGTGGTAGATAATGCATCTCAAAATCAGGAAGCAGATATCATTTCCCAAAAGTTCCCTCACGTCAAAGTGATTAGAAGTGATAAGAACTTAGGCTTTGCTGGTGGAAATAATCTTGGCATTAAAGCCGCTCAAGGAAGATATCTGTTTCTGGTTAATAATGACACTATCTTCAAAGACTTCAATATCCAATCATTAATCAATCGCGCAGAATCTTCTGATAAGATTGGTGTTGTCTGCCCCAAAATCCGTTTTGCCTGGAAGCCTCAACCTATTCAGTTTGCCGGCTATACAGAGCTGTCTATGATTACCATTCGAAATCGGGCAATTGGTTTTGGAGAAGAGGATCATGGTCAGTATAATACGGCTCACTCTACCCCTTATGCTCATGGTGCAGCGATGCTCATTAAAAGAGAAGCTATTGAAAAAGTCGGTTTGATGCCGGAGTGCTATTTCTTATATTACGAGGAATTAGACTGGTCTATGATGTTCACAAGAGCAGACTACCAGATATGGTACGAGCCGAAATGTACCATCTACCACAAAGAGAGTCAGGCAACAGGCCAGAATAGCCCATTGCGCACTTATTATATTACTCGGAATAGGCTATTATTAGTTAGACGCAATTGGGATGGACTATCAAAATATCTAAGCTATTGCTATCTCACAGGGCTAGTTGCTCCAAGAGACATATTGAAGTTCACGTTTCAAGGCAGAATAGATTTAGCAAAAGCTGTTATAAAAGGCATTTGTCACTGTCATTCATCAATCATCAATTAAAATTATGGATTTTTGGGTTATCTTATATATCATCGACTGGTTCTTGTTCATCATTGTTGCAGGAACAGTGCTTTATCTTGGCATCTTTGCTGTGGCTGCCCTGTTCAGCCGCAAATCAGTCCTCACAAAATCAAAGACTCAAAATCGATTTGTGATTTTGATTCCTGCTTATAAACAAGACGATGTTGTTGAGCAAGCCGTCGTTTCCATCTTAGGTCAGGCATACCCTCAACGTATGTTCGACGTGGTGGTTATTTCAGACCATCAGAGTGAAATAACCAATATGCGACTGGCCCAATACCCCATCACTTTGTTAACCCCGGATTTTGCGGAGAGTTCAAAGGCGAAGTCTCTCCAATATGCCATTTTGAATTTACCAGAATTCAAGATTTATGATATTGTACTCGTGCTTGATGCAGACAATATCGTTGAACAAGACTTCCTAGCTAAAGTGAATGATGCCTTCGAAGCCGCTGCCACTAAAGCCATCCAAGTGCACCGTATCTCCAGGAACAGAGATACCGCTGCTGCAAGAATGGGGGCCGTATTTGAGGAGATTAATAATGCGATTTTCCGTCGTGGCCATATCAGCCTTGGTTTGTCTGCCGCCTTGGCAGGATCAGGAACAGCTTTCGATTTTACTTGGTATAAAGCAAATATCATGAAAGCAAAGACTGCTGGCGAAGACAAGGAACTGGAAGCTCTCTTATTACGTCAGGGCTATTTCATCGACTACTTTGATAACATCTATGTTTATGGAGAAAAGAAGAGAACCACCATCAAGATGAATGAGCAGCGAGGACGCTGGGCATCACAGCAACTCCAGAATTTCGCAAGAAACATCAAATTCCTGCCCGGAGCCATTTTCAGAAAGCAATACGACTTGGCAGATAAAATCATCCAATGGATGTTAGTGCCACGCACTAAGATGGTGGGTATTATCATTCTAATGAGTGTGATCCTCCCCTTTATCTACATGACAATTGCCCTTAAATGGTGGTTATTAGGGGCTATCGTTTTATTTTTCTTTGCATTGGCAACCCCTGACTATCTGGTAGATGAGATGTGGGACAAGACTTTCCTTCGTTCCCCCCTTGTCAGCCTGTGGAGTTTATTCAGTGTCAAAGTATTAAGAAGAAAGAAAAAGTGATTTGGAGCATTCTTCATATTATTGACATGACCCTTTGGGTTGTGATAGCAGCATCGGTCGCCTATGTTGTTTTTTTTGCCATTATCTCTCTCTTTTACGACAAGGAAGACCGTATAGCAACTCATGCGGCTGCCCTTCACAACAAAATGAACAGGTTCCTCATATTGTATCCTGCATACAATGAGGATCGCGTGATTATTAATGCCGTAGAGCAGTTCCTACTCCAAAAGTATCCAAAGACCCATTATACCGTGGCTGTGATTTCAGACCACATGCAGCCAGGGACCAATGATGCTTTACGAGAAAAGCCTATCACCCTGCTCACACCTACTTTTGAGAAAAGTTCGAAAGCCAAGGCGATGCAGTATGCTATTAATGAGGTAAAAGGCGATTTCGATAATGTCGTCATATTAGATGCAGACAACGTGGTTCGTCCTGACTTCCTATCACAACTCAACGTACTTTGCACTATTTATGAGGCCATTCAATGCCATCGTTGTGCAAAGAATGCTAATAATAACGTCGCTGTACTCGACGGAGCCAGTGAGGAAATCAATAACACCATCTTCCGCAAGGCACACAACCGGTTAGGTCTTTCTTCCGCTCTTATTGGTTCTGGCATGTGTTTTAACTATGAACTATTCAAGAAAAACGTCTTCCAACTGTCAACGGCTGGTGAAGACCGTGAAATGGAAGCTCTCCTTCTCCGCCAAGGCGTTTTCATCAAATACGCACCTGATATTCATGTTTTCGATGAAAAAGTCAGCAGTCAGGACAATTTCCAGCGTCAACGTATGCGCTGGATGACGGCACAAGTTCAGAGTCTGACAAGCCAATTACCAGAAATTCCCAATGCCATCAAACACGGTAATATCAATTTCATAGACAAGACCATCCAGCAAGCACTCATCCCGCGTTCTATGTTGATTGTACTGCTCTTTGGAATATCCATCTTCATCACGCTCACAGTTCCTGCATGGTGTGAGAAATGGTGGTTACTACTTGCTGCGCTGACTATTGCCCTATACATCGCCATCCCCAGTCAGTTACGCTTTAATTCATTTAAGAAAGCCATAGCCCTTCCAGGGTTAGTGTGGCGGATGCTGAAAAACTTGCTCCATATGGATCGCAAGAATACTGATTTTATTCACACCGAGCACAATTCATAAGGCTATGAGCGGAAGAGTCCATAAAAGTATATTAAATGCAGAAGTAAATTTGATTTTTTACTTCTTGACTCTTCTTTTGGCGTTCTTCTCTCGCCGTATTTTCCTGAATTGTCTCGGAGCCGAGTTCATCGGTCTGACAGGTACGCTCGGCAACATCCTGGGATATCTCAACTTAGCAGAACTAGGCATCACTGCCTGCATCGGTTATTTCCTTTTCAAGCCATTACAATCAAACAACAGACAGGAAATTCAGGACATTCTGTCACTCTTAGGTTATCTGTATAATTGGATAGGTTGTATCATCTTGGCTGGTGGTGCCTTTATCAGTCTGTTTTTCCCGCTCATCTTCTCCAAAGCAGAGTTAGGACTGGGTATTATTTATTTTGCTTATTATTCGTTCTTAGGTTCCTCACTCATCGGCTATTTCATCAATTACCGCCAAATACTGTTGACTGCAGACCAGAAGAATTATCTCGTAGCCATTTATTTTCAATCCGCCAACATCCTGAAAATAATCCTCCAGATTTACTTAGCCTATACCTATCAGAATTTATACGTCTGGGTTGGAGTAGAATTTCTGTTCGGAATCATTGGCTGCATCATCTTAAATTGGAAAATCAACAAAGAGTATCCATGGCTACGTGTTGATAAGAGCCGTGGTAAATCCCTAATTAAACAATATCCAGAAATTATCACAAAGACCAAACAGGTCTTTATTCACAAGATCAAAGACTTTGTTCTGGTCAAAAGCGATGAATTATTCATTTTCCTTTTCGTTTCATTGAAGATGGTTGCCTATTATGGTAACTATATGATTGTTATATCCAAATTAATCTCTTTATTTTCCGCCATTACGGGTAGTGTCGGAGCCAGTATAGGTAATTTGGTGGCAGAAGGAGATAAAGCAAAGATGATAAAAGTGTTTTGGGAATTTACAACTATCCAACATACCATAGCTGCCATCCTTAGTTTCTCACTCTATTCATTTATCGAACCATTTATAGCTCATTGGCTTGGACCAGAATATATCATGGATCGTTGGATATTGGTGTTACTGATTATCTATATATATATTACCAACTCACGAACCTCAGTTGACAGTTTTAATTATGCACATGGCCTCTATGCTGACGTATGGTCAGCATGGGCAGAACTGATTATCAATGTATCTATTACAATAATTGCTGGTTTGAAATGGGGAATCATAGGTATCCTTTGGGGTAAAATTGCCAGTTTATTGGCAATCGTTGTATTATGGAAGCCCTATTATCTGTTCACCTCAGGGTTTAAAGAGTCCGTATCTCTATACTGGAAAGGAGTCATTCGAAACTACGGTATCTCCATCTTGGCTTTCGCACTATCAACTTATCTCATCCAGTTTATACCCTTTAATCCCTATCAAAGCCTTTGGGAATGGGCTTTATTTTCTGCCTCAGGCATGGTTGTTTTCCTATCCATTGACCTATGTATGACATTACTGTTTGCTAAAGGTGCAAAGGATAGTCTGTCAAGAATCAAAAACATTAGAAAAAAATGAAATACTCCATCATCACCGTCAATTTCAACAACAAAGAAGGATTGCGCAAAACCATAGAAAGCGTGATCCATCAGACTTTCCGTGATTTTGAGTTTATCATTATTGACGGCGGTTCGACTGATGGTAGTGTAGATGTCTTAAGGGAATACGATTCCCAAATTAACTTTTGGGTATCAGAACCTGATGGAGGCATCTACCAAGGCATGAACAAAGGTATCAAGAAAGCAACTGGTGAATACCTGAATTTCATGAATTCTGGTGACTGTTTTTATAGCGAACAAGTTCTCCAACATATTAATAATCTACACCTTACTTCAGACATGATTGTTGGGCATGATTTCCATTATAATTCGAAGACACGACAAGGCTTCTGCACCATCCTTCCTCCCCGGGTCTCCATGCTGACTTTTTATATCCAGACTCTTCCCCATCAGAGTACGTTCTTCAAACGAGAATTATTCTGCGACACGCTCTATGACGAATCACTCAGAATCGTAGCTGACATCAAATTCTATATCCAGAAAATCTGCGTGGAAGGTTGTAGCGTAAAATTGATTGACGAAATCGTATGCAAACGCGAGCCAGATGGTATCAGCAAATCCTACAATGAACGTCGTATAGCCGAACACCAAGCAACCATTGCAGAATTTCTACCTGCTGGAGCCATCGAAGATTATAAGACTCTTACGTTATTAGACAAAACTACGGCATATAAGTTTCTACATCTTCTTGAAACCCCAAAGGGACTCAAGTGGATGACTTACTTCATCAAAATCCTATATCGTTTATTAAAAAACAAATAAGGACATGAAATCTATCGTTATGATATTCCCATACTTTGGGAAACTTCCTGTACAATATAAGATGTGGCGTGAATCCGCGCTCCGAAACCCATCTGTTGACTTTATGTTCTTTACAGATGCAGACGTTGAACCTGCCCAAAACATTATTGTACACAAAATGCAGTTTGAGGATTTCAGACAATACATTCAAGCCGTTTTCGATTTTCCAATTGTACTGGATCGTCCTTATATTCTTTGTGATTTCAAACCTGTATATGGACAAGCCCTACAAAAATACATCTCAAAATACGACTATTGGGGATATGGCGACTTGGATGTCGTTTATGGTGATTTCAGGGCTTTCTTTACAGACGAAGTTCTTTCACGCCACAAATTCTTCTTAGGTTTTGGACACCTCACACTATATCGTAATGATGAAGAAACAAACACATATTATAAGGTGATTGTTCCTGGCTATCAAGACTATAGAGAAGTATTAACAATACACGAGCAAACTTTCTTTGACGAATACGATCATAAAGGAACTGCAGATAAATGGAAAGATTGTCGACCTCAGGATAGTTTCCTGGATTGGCAGTTTGACAATGTGTCAATTCCCAAGCAATCCTATGCGATGAACAGTCTCACCAGAGGCTGGAAACAAATCCTTTTTGAACACAAAGGGAGCAAGTTATATATGCTTCGTTTCAAAGATGGCAAGTTAGAAAAGAAAGAATCTCTCTATGCCCATTTCCAGCATCGTCCATTTATGAAGGATCGGGTTAAGGACTATGATCATTTTTTGATAACACCAGGAAGCATGATTGATTATCCCGATCATTTTACAATGCTAAGACTCCGTCTTTATAGCAGGAAGCGAGACCTCATGACCAAATACTATCAGTGGAAAGACCGCATCTTATGGAAAACAGGAAAAGGCCACATCAGATAATTACGTAGTTATATCATGGGCAAATTTTTTACAATAAAAGACATTTCTACCTATCGTTCAGAACTGATGGGCTGGAGTATTATATGGATTATGATGCTTCATTTCACATTCACACAAATCAAGCCTCTTGGTTTTCTGGCCCAATACGGGTTTGCGGGAGTGGATATCTTCATGTTGGTGTCAGGATTTGGATTGTTCTTTTCACTCGATAAGAATAGTGAAATTATTCCATTCTACAAAAAAAGATTTTTAAGAATATTTCCCACTTATTACATTTTGGGGATTTTTGCAAGCATTTTACTATACCACGATAGTATTTTAACTTATCTTTTTAGATACACAACCATTGGTTTCTGGACAGGAGGGATTTATGGAGATTGGTATATTCCATCCATAGTATTACTCTACATTTTAATGCCTTTCATAAAGAAACTATACGATAGAAAATTTTGGATTATTATCATTTCTGTTTGCTGCCTTTGCTTGATAGTATCATACATTTTAGTTGTAAGCAACAACCTCCCTAAGAGTGAACCACATTTCTTTTTACTATACAGAATTCCTTCTTTTCTATTCGGTATGACATGCGCCTATTGGGTAAAAAATGGTTTCTCCGATACATACTATTATTATATACTCATTGCGGGAATTCCGTTTTTCATTTATTTATATCCACATCATCACGAAATCTATAACTACAAATACTTCTCTACAGTATTCCTTCTTCCAATTTTTACATCCCTCTTTATTGTCATTTCAAGGCATTGTCCCCCTATCAATCCCATAATTTCAAAAATTGGACAAGCAAGTTTGGAAATCTATATTATACAAGGCATGTTTTTCCATGCTATCAGTACAGGAATAATTACCATGTCTACAGAGTATCATGATATCATTAGCATTCTTCTTATAATTCTATCATCATGCTTAGGTATTACTGTTCATTGGTTAATAGACAAAACTGGGATTACTCGTATTTTCTAAATCTTTTGCTATAGCCATAGCTATGCACGAATCGAGTTTCTCATACCCCCGTCGATTCAAATGTATTTGATCACTCACAAATAAGTTCTGATCAATGTCAGGACTAGCATCATTCCAATCATTCATTGAAACATAAACAACTTTATCCATTAGCCTCTCCTTTTCCAACATTTGGTATAATGCATCCCTATATCCAACGAACTGATACATTTTGCAACCAGTCATCGTAGATCGAACAAAATCCACGACTAAATCTTTATACGGTTTCCGACCATATAAGTGCCATATATTTACATTAGGGATTTCCAAGACTACAGGGCGAATTCCGTTGGCTAACAAAAAATCGAGTATTTGACGATAATAGTAACAATATTGCTTTGTTCCCAAATTAGCTGCAGCATCGTTTATACCTGCAGAAATAATACAATAGTCTGGCTTCAAAGAAAGCAACTGCTTAGTGCCAAACTCACCTGTTTGAAACATCAACTTATAGATTCCTCTAGTTTTTTCACCGCCTTTACCATTAGACTCTACTAGAACTGATCTATTTATCCGTTGCTCTAAAATAGCAGAAAGATAAGCATCCATTTTATGCTTGTAATGTAACCCTGCCCAACTATCTCCTATCATTGCCACTCTTAATGTTGTATCCGTATTCTGCCTAATTACATAATGAGAAGCATTATTGGTTTCTAATGCCCACAAATGTTTCCATCTATTATAATAGTAGATATAAATGCCCACCACTCCAAAAGAGAGAAGGAATAATACAATAATCATCTTATACCTTGAAATTTTCATTGATATTAAAATAAAAGACGGCTTACAAATTTAATTTTGTGAAGCAATAATGAGACCACCCAGCCTCCAAATAAAGCTAAGAGAATCTCAAAAAAACCAGCCACATAACCAAGTTCTGCCTCTGGATACAACCAATTATAAATGTGCTTTGCAAAAACTATAAAGGCAATTTCAACACAAAATATAGTTAAAGAATGTTTTCCTAAAACCATAAAAATATTACCAACAATAGTTTTCTCTAAAAACCTTGATCCCCATAAAACGACAAATGGCGCAATAACAGCTAATAGGAAATAAATAGCAACAGAGGATCCATATTCTCTGACAGATATATTTAAATCACCACCTACAAATCGAAGGCCTAGATAAATCATCAATAAAAACATCACCTGATATATATTTATAGTAATCAAATTGTGCTGCCTAACCTTCATACCCACATATATCAATAAAGCTGTCAATGGGGCCGTATCTATACTCCAAGGTAATAGTATCGGACATTTTATGAAACCCACTACACATATAGCATAAAATAACATTAGAAGATGTTTATATTTCTCATAATAAACAAGTAAGTAGAACAGAAAATAGGACACGACCATACTTGTCAAATACCACATTGGATAATTTCCTGATGTAAAGAATTTGATATTAGGAGTAACATCAAGCGGATATAGACTATATCGTGAATAGATGATGCCAACTAATTCTCGCAACGAAAAATGACAAAATGCAAAAAACATCATCAGATTAAAAAACACATAAGGTACTAATAATTTCCTCGCCTTCTTTATCATTGAGCTTTCGAGCGTGCCTTTCATCTTAAAGGTATATCCAGAACAGAAGAAGAAGATGGGAATACACATATCCATCATTAGCCACATCAAATCTAAAGCATCAGAATGGGAACACACAACAAGCACCAGTCCCATTCCTTTCGCAATATCTACATATTCAAGTCTATTTCCCATTTATATCTGCCTTTTATGTTACAAAATTAATAAAATATTCGAAATATGCCAAATAATTATTAGGATTTTACTACCTTTGCAGAAATAAAGAATAAAAACATGAGAATAGCAGTCCTTACATCTGGTATCCTACCAGTTCCTGCTGTGCAAGGAGGAGCTGTAGAGAATCTTGTAGATTTTTACTTAGAGTACAATGACAAACATCATCTGCATGAAATCACAGTATATAGTTGCTATCATCATAACATAAAGAAACATCCTGCCCTAAAATCTAGCGTTAACCACTACTACTATGTAGACACAACTAGCATCATAGCAAAAATAAGGAAGCGCTTATATTTAAGGAGAGCTGGTGGTAGGGAGTTTCATCACTTCTCTATAGAATTTTTCATTGAACAGGTTCTCAAGCATTTGCGTAAACAGAAATATGACGTAATTATCATCGAGAACCGACCACCTTTTTCGCTGAAGATCAACAAAGTATCAGATGCAAAAATCGTTTATCACATCCACAATTCAAAACTCACTAAAGAATCAGATTATGCAGAAGAACTATATAATGCGGCTGACTTAATCATCTGCGTATCAGATTTCATTACAAATGGGGTAAAATCCATCGTTCCCAAGGACAAAAAATGCCTTACCGTCCATAATGGCATAGACTTGGATGCTTTCTATCCAGAAAAGAGTGCAACAATATGTAGAGAATCTCTTGGACTCTCAAGTGATGACTTTGTCTTGGTTTTCAGCGGCCGGGTCACTAAAGAGAAAGGCATATCAGAACTTCTCGATGCCATCTTGACCATCAAGAACATTTGCAAAGTTAAGCTCTTAGTAATTGGCAGTTCATTTTACGGAGGCAGTAATGCAGAAGACACATTTATACATTCACTCAAAGAAAAAGCAGAATGCATCCCTGACAGAATAATATTCACCGGCTTCATCTCATATGACAAAATGCCTGATTACCTGAGAATTTCTGACATTGCCGTTATCCCATCTATTTGGGATGATCCCTTCCCAACTACTGTTCTTGAAGCACAGGCTATGGGACTGCCTATCATAACAACAAGACGAGGTGGTATTCCAGAAGAAATAACAGAAGAAAATGCTGTTCTATTAAGTACCGATAAACATTTCGTCGAGAACCTTGCAAATGCGATTCTAGACCTTTACCAACATCCAGAGAAACGCACAGCAATGGCTAAAGCATCTCTTAAGAGGTCAAAGTTTTTCAACAAAGAGACGTATGCAGAGAATTTCTTTAATGCCATAGACACCATGTAGAATTTATTTCAACTTTGAGAAATAATTGCCTTCTATTATCCATTCTGAAAGGCGCCAAGCCTCATCTGTCAAAGAATTTTGATATTTGGGCTGAAGTAATGTATGGCCCAATCCCATCCATTCTGAATCGATATCCAAAAGATCCACTAAAGTTGTATAGACATCCAATTGATTACATGCTGAAGTCCAACTCGATAGCCTATCAATATTACCATTTACAATAAAAAGCGGGATGGATTCATCAATTTTACCAACCATATTTAATCTATCAATATGAGCATGATGATCTGCAACAATAACAATTAAAGTGCGTTCATATAATCTATTGGCCTTCAATGATTCAATGAACAAACGAAGCTGTTCGTCTGTAAAATGACAAGTATTAAGGTAATTGCGATACTCTTTAGGCAACGAAGTATTAGTTGCCAAAAGATTCTCACCTATAAAAGAATCATATGGACTATGAGTTGAGAGGCTCAAAACCATAGAGAAGAAAGGCTCTATATTGGGTGTTATCACATGTGAAGCAAATTGAAAAATATTACTATCATCGATGACCTCATCTGTGTTACTACAAATATCGTTTATAGAATACATACGATCTATACCATATACATAATTCACATCTTTTTGTTGCCAAAGATATGGATTAGTGGGAACAATTATTTCTGTATGCTTGGTTTCTTTTTTCTCTTTAAGCAACCTAGGGATTGCTGGCAGTATTTGATTTTTAATCGCGCCGACAGTCATCTTATAACGTAAAGGTAGAATACCCGTCATATAAATAAACTGACCATCTCCAGATTCACCGCATGTTATATTGGGATGCATCTTACCATTGTAATATACCGTAGAATCCCTCTTCAGTGAATTAAGAAAAGGAGTTATTTCTTGTCCATCAACAACTAAATCAATTGGAGCAGAAAGAAAAGATTCTAATAAAATAAACAAAACATTCTTTACATGAGGCTTTTCTAAACTTTCTGTTACACGGTGTTCTACAGGCAAATAATAGTTTTTGATTTCATTACGTTCTTCATTTGTAAGTTCGTGAGAAACAAATAAATTAGCAGTTTCAAATATAGCAGAACGAACAGCACCTGTTTGGAAATGCGCCAAGTTTGGAGTTCCACCTCTTGTTATATCGCAAAACAATTCACTAATCCTAAACCCATACATTTCCCAATTATTTCGATATCTCGGATTTAAGAAGTGATATGCTGAATAAACAATGAACATAAACAAAAGAGAAAACAAAGCCACTTTTAATAAGCAAAAGGACTCTGATAAACTTATATGGTAATTTGATGACTTTCGATAGAAAAACAAAAACAAGGTTAAAGATGATATATAATACAAATCAAGCCAAGAGAAACCTGTCATCATGGTGTCAATTACAACCCCGTCCAACAAACCATGAGCTTCCTCTATTGCAGATATTGACATATATTGAAAGAAGAAACGTGAATAGAACACATTCACAAATGACCAAAGAAAAGTTATACTATATAAGATTGCTAAAGCAGGTTTAATATTACCACGACAGAGTATAAGACCCAAAAAGAACAAAAAACATGAATCAAACAATATTGAGCAGATATTGGTTGGAATAGAATACATAAAAGTCCACTCCAATAATCCTGCAAAATAAAAATAATAATGCAAAAAAAACAAGTTAAGTATTGAAAGGGCCACTAGGTTCCATTGACATCTACCAAGACCTGCAAAACTCACTTTTTTTGAAGGAACTTTATTTTTAAAAAACACATTCATAAACTATTCTATTTAAACAAATATGATGCAAAAATACAAATATTAATACAAAAACCAAAAATTATACAAAAATTTAACAGTATTATCTTATATAGAGATAAACTAACTTTATAAGTTATTATCATTCTTTCTTGATAGAAAGCATTAGCAATAATGGTTTTCATATGAAAATACAAACGCCACAGATTACAAAATAAAATTTTTAGTTTTTGCATACACTGCATACACTAGCACATTATCTAACTGACATTCAGCGCGTTTGCTTAGTGTATGCAGCGATTATTTTAGTGTATGCAACGCCATTTATTGCCGTTTTTTAACCAAATATTGTTTGCTACTGCCTATACGGCGGTGCTGAAGCTCTGGCATATTCCAAAGATATCGCCCGAAGGCAGAGACACCATTTGCCTTGAGACCAGATCCCGCAATCCGGCGAAGCTGGTCATAGATGGCTGTGGGAGAAAGCCACACACCATCTGACTCATCGGAAGCTGGCTGATAATATTCGTTGAAATACTGAATGGCTGGCGGCGTTAGCTGATACTGGCGGTTATGTTTCATGATTTCACTAACCTCCTCAACACTGAACCACCAGTTCATTTCCCTGTTTATCACCATCTTATATGCCTGTCCATAAAGGCCCTCATAGTTGGGTTTATAGTCGGTATTCACAGGAGCCGTCAGACTGACACAGATAAATCTTCGGCTACCTGAAGGATCGCTCAAGACATTCGTTTCGTTAGTCGTTGCAATGAATGAGGCATATCGTTTAAACTCCTCGACATGTTTACCATACGGGCGCTTGATCTTCACGCTGGGCAACTGGATCACATTCTTCAGGAATCCCTCCTGCAGTTTCGGACTGATGGCATTAAACTCATCGAGATTGATAAGCAGGAAATTATGCATCGCCTGAAGCGTAGTGCGCTTTTCGCTTACATCGAGGTTTTCCAGGAAGCCCCATCGCAGTTGTTTGGGCAGAATCATTCGACAGAATGTGGTCTTACCGTCGCCTTGAGGCGAAATCAATAACGGCACCACCGAATTGCCATATTCCTGTTGGGGCATCACCCATTGAGCCACCATGTAGAGGAACCATTTCTTAAACCACGTTTCCCACTGAGGAATGTTACAGGGCACACATCGGGCGAGCATCGCGATATGATCCGTCTTCCCATCCCACTTGTCATAGCAATTGGAGAAATAATCGCCAATAGGATCGACCTTGCGAATCATGTTCGAGTGCACATAGCGTCGCACATCTTTATCCCTTACATCATGATTTGCCAGACGCGCCTCGATAGTCATACCATTGATCACATTCTCATCGCAAGGCGCCCAATCCTGAATCCAAGTCGTATTGGGGCGATACTCCGTATAGCCCATCACCTCATTATAGCGGAACACATACCTGGTTTTCAGGAAGTCAATCAGCCGGCGCGTCTCCACGCTGACCATATCCCCTTCTCCCCTACGCTTCGGGCGCTCTTCTGCATAGACGGCACAGACGATAGCACGAACGCGCGATTCATCGTATATCTGCTTGTAAACATGATGGTTACGGATATGGATGAAGGCCTCAGCCTCAGGCACATTCAATTCACAGAGTCGATGAGCCAACTCTGTCATATAGGCATCATATCGCTGAGACTCTGCCAGATGCTTTGTTGAATCGAAGGCCTCTTCAGAAGCCTGCTGATAGAGCATCTCATAATCTTCATAGAGCCGATAGTCAGAAGTGCGCTGCTCCGACTCCAGATTTTCCGCAATCGATGAATCTTCTCTCAGCATCTGCACCATCATGGGTGTTACCTGCGGATTGTAACAGGGCGATTCATCGAGAGGCATCCTAAAGCAGCTTCTTGCCGTAGCACCCTGTCGCTCAATAGGTTTTGGCAACACACCACTATAGGCTCCATAGGCCACCTCATAGGCTGCCTTACAGAAGGCATCCATATCGGCTTCTGTCTGAGGGGCATTGGCTGCATCTTTCTGAGCTACAGATACCAAGATTTCCACACTTTTGCCATCGGCCCCCATAAAGGCAGCAAAGGTAGTGGGCAGGATCATCGATGCTTCTTTCACCGCCTTGATTTCTTCTGCTTTCATCAGGCCTCCAACATGGAGCCATGCCAGATTGTTGAAAGCAGTTATCTCGAAATTGCCATTCTCTGCCTTCAGCATTTCCACCAAAGGATAAATCATGGCGATGGGTACATTATCCTCATAAATACCGTTGTCGCCAAAGCGGGCAACATATTGTCGGAACTTGCCGATATTCTCAGCCTTGGTGTCGGTCTTGATGCGCTCAAGGAACCACTCGAAGGATTTCACCGTGAGGTGAGAGACATGCTTTTTGTCTGTTCTTACTATTGACAGTTTCATATTTAGTGCTTGCTTAAAATTTGTCCCAGGGGGTGGGACGGTTAGTCCCATAGGGTGGGACCAAGTGTCCCAGGGGGTGGGACAAAAACTACTTAACTGACTGATTCCCGATTAAAACTGAGTAAAGTCATAGTCTTCGAACGTCTTGTCGAAACACACTTCTGCATCAGGATCATATCGATGGACAATATCGATAATCTCCTGCTGAAGTTTCGGATTTATCAGTCGCTCCCCATCCTTGTAGCGGTAGTAGGTTCCCTTACTTCCAAGATGTGCAGTCAGCGCAAATCGGATATTGGTACGAGCCTCGCGCGATTTCACGTTCTTATAGATAGAGGCGATACCCTGAGCCATCGTTACCTTCTCCGTTTTCAGATAATACTTGCATTCACCCTCCTTGATAGCGTGAGGAAGAATACACAACCAACGCGTGTATTTTGCAGGAACATGCGCACAAGCCTGATGACGAAGACAAGTCTCCGCCATTTTGCAGTCACTCTTGGGACAGAATGCCCACCAATCTGGAATTTTCTCGTAATCAAACATTCTGCAAAGTTACGGAAAATATCGGGGAATCCCAAACTATTTACCGCTTTTGTGCGTTTTTTTACGGTTTTACTTGCTTGCATACACTAAAATTTTGGCTGCATACACTAAATTATAGCCTGTAAATCAACAAGTTAAGCTCCAGTGTATGCAGTGTATGCAAAAACTAAAAATCAAAATATATCAGACAACCAAGTAGAGAAGAAGTAATCGTACACCCGATAACAGCCATCTTCATGGGTAATGAGATCGTTCTGCAGAAGCAACCTTACAGCAGACTGAACAGAACTAGCAGATCCAAGATTGTATTGCTTTACAAACTTTGTCGATGTTACATTTCTGGCCACACCTTCTTTCGCAATAGCCTGCAACACCATTTTCTGCCTTGGAGGCAAATGAGACAAGAGTGTCTTATAGCTGTTTTCCTGTGACAATATGACATTTTGTAGTGCAGCATCAACCTTATCCATTGTACAGAGCTCATCCCGAGCCGTTAAGGCAAAGAGTTCATTCATTACCATTTGTACAAACCATGTATAGCCATCATACTTAGCCCACACATGCTCGATGACCTCTCTGTCAACGTGCTTACCGTATTCTTCAAAGAGTCGGACTGCAAAATCTGTGTAGGTATTCACAGGTATTGCCTCAAGCCCCATGCTGATGGCACTCTGATAGAAAGGCTTAGCTGGAGAATTGAACATATTGGTCATCGTATGACGCTTACTGCCAGAAAAAATAAACTGAGCCTTCTGACATTGTTGGATTTTAGTTCGCAAAAGAGCTTCGACGTTTCTCTCAGCGTATTCTCCTATCTGCTGAAATTCATCAATTGCAATAACACACGGTTTGTCAGACTCTGCAATATAGGAGAAAATCTCATCCAGTGTCGTCTGTGGAACCTGAATATCACCGAGACCGATGTCCAGACCTGGCAGTCCAGTCATAGCATCCAACTTAAATCCTACCCTAAACGAACTGACAATCTGGAAAAACTTCTCCTTCCAGACGGTAGATTGAGGTTTTAACTGCTCATAAATATCCTTTCCAAGGGTATATACGAATTCTCCCAGAGATGTCGTCGCATAAATATCCACATAGAATACATGGTACGCTTCCTTAATATCCGGCTGATTAAAGAAATGCTGTATCAGTCCGGATTTTCCGATACGGCGAGGAGATATCAATGCCACATTTCTTCCATTCACAATCTGCTTCCTCAAGAATTCCGTATCGTTTTCACGATCACAAAAGTACTTGTCTGACAAGTACTTACCTACAACAAAGGGATTACTAATCAAGAAGTCTTCCATAACAACAAGCAATTTTATTGCAAATATAATAATTATAATCGCAATAAACCAACAAATCGGTCTATTTTTAGTAATAATTATGAATCTGCAAAGAAGTGATTATCAGCCAAATTGCAAAAGAAATATAGCAGTTTATTGGTGATTTCAAGGAAAAAGCGTAACTTTGCGGCATTAAAACTGCGAATGATGATACACTACATCCAACTTCTTCGCCCGCTGCAATGGCTTAAGAACACGTTCGTGTTTGCACCCATATTCTTCAGCAACAATCTGTTGAAGCCCGAATTTTTCTGGCCTACACTAGTGATCTTCGCATCATTCTGCCTCATCTCCAGCGCTATCTACTGTTTCAACGACCTGAGGGATGTGGAAGCCGATCGTCTGCACCCGAAGAAGTGCAAGCGCCCGATAGCTTCTGACGCCGTATCCATCAGAGGTGGCTACGTGATGATGTTCCTGTGTACTATCGGTTCATTGCTGTTGATTCCGTTCACCCACAGCGTCAATACACCTTATTTATATATAATAGTGGTTGGCTATTGGCTGATGAACGTCGCCTACTGCATCAAACTGAAGCAATATGCCATCCTCGACGTGTCGATTATCGCCATCGGATTCGTGATGCGCGTGCTCATCGGTGGCCTGACTACGGACATCTGGATCTCTCACTGGTTGGTGATGATGACTTTCCTGCTGACTTTATTCCTGGCTTTCACGAAGCGAAACGACGATTACCGCATCTACGAACAGACAGGGACAAAGCCACGCGTCTCTATCACAGGCTACAACAAGACGTTTATCAACGAGGCCACAGCCATCATCGCATCAGTCACGCTTGTATGCTATATCATGTACACGATGTCGCCAGAGGTCATTGAGCGCATGGGAACCCGATACGTCTATCTGACAAGCGGTTGGGTACTTGCTGGTTTGCTGCGCTATCTGCAGAACATGATCGTATATGGACTGAGCGGCAGCCCTACGAAATCACTGGTAAAAGATCATTTCGTGCAGTTTTGTATCATCGGATGGATTGCATCGTTCTTTGTGATACTCTACCTCTAAAGGCTCTTCTGCTCGTACTTCACGCCAAAAAGATAGTGGCCCAAGAAGGGGCTGAGGCGGATGATGTAGCTTGCTAACAGGCTGAGTAACAGGACGATTAGCGAGATAGCAAGAATCGCCCAAAACTCCACGAACTGACTGTTGAATGCTTTCAGTTGATCAGCATAAGGCACCAGGAAACGAGGTAGGAAGAAATAGTGCAACAGATAGACATCCAAGGTTCGAGTACCCACATACTGCAAAGGTTTGGAAAGACGGATCTTCTGAAGCCAAGAGCCTGAAAGACGGAAACAAGTGAAGACGAGCCACATGCCTGTAACACCTCCGACATAGAATCTGAACATCTCAAACCCCATATGATCAATATGCGGCGTAGAGGCTATCGCAAAAAAAGCAACAGCAATCGCTAAGATAACAGCAGGCTTACTCGTCCATCGGATAAACGCATCGAAATGTCTGCGCATCCAGGCACCAACGCAGAAGAACAGGAAGAAACGCCACAAAGCAACACTCAGGAAGCCGAGTCCATTCACCACTAAAGCCAAAAATCCTGTTGCCGACATCTGAATGCTATTATAATATCGGGCATATACAAAGGATGCTAAAGCAACAGCCAGCGCAACCCAAGGACGCCACTTGCTGCCCAAACGGACAATCAGCATATAAAGAATGAAAAACTCAAAAAGTACAAACGTAAACCAATAGCCCCCCTTCAAGGCTCCTAACTGATGAAAGAACAAGGGCGGAGGAGCCAGCAGAAACAGGAAGATAAACGTCGGGACGATCTGAACCATGAACTTTTTGCGGACTATCGTCGCAAAAGGTCGCGTGGCAACAGGTTCAAACAACCAGCCACTCAACATAAAGAAACACGGCAGACGAAAAATGATAAATACCGAATTATAGCCCATCCGCGAATCGTCCAGACAGAAATGGCAGATATGCGCAAACACCACGAGGATCATCGTGAATCCCCGCATCGCATCGATATACTCAATTCTTTTAGTGGCCATATCTTCTGCAAAAGTACAGAAAAAAGCTTAGACTTTTGGATTTTTCGCCAGAAAATATTACTTTTGCCGTATGAAAGAGCGAATCAACTGGATTGACTGGGGGAAGGCGATAGCGGTAATAGGCATCGTCTATATTCATCTGCCCCAATCTCAAGAGTGGTTCTATTTTCGCTATCTGCAAGCCTGCATCATCACCATCTTCTTTTTCCTCTCTGGTTATCTGAAAAAAGACTATGGTAGCAACAAACAGAACTGGCAGAAATATTGGCACAGTCTGATCTTGCCTTATCTGCTTTATAATGCAATTGTCTATCCATATTGGTTGGTCAAATACTATATGCAAAATGGCGGCATGCCTGATTTGTTTCAAGCCATGCGCCCCATCTTTGGTACTCTACTCTTTCAACATGAGAACGCTTTCTGCGAGCCTCTCGACGGTCCAATGTGGTATCTGCCAGCTATCCTTATCATGCATATCATTATAGATTGGTGTAGGAAAACAAGGTATCCCCATCAAATAATGATTGCGCTGTGTTTCGTCTCATTTTTCCTCTATGCAGCCAATAAATACTATATGTTTCTGCCGAATCTGACGCCAATGGGCCTCTTCCGCAGTTTACCTTTTTATTATATAGGCTATGCTTTACGACAAAGGGATTTGTATCTTGGCACCATTTTAAACAGAAATCTTGCTACATTTGTTGGTGGGCTCAGCCTCAGCCTTCTGCTCTTTTACTGGCATATACATGAAAACAGGTTCCTACTGCATATAGCATTATTCTATCCCATAGTAATCTGCTTTATCTTCGGCATTCTCTCTGGCTGCAAATTATTGGATGGTATCAAGTCAAACGTCATTACCAACCTTTCTATCGGAACCTTGGTGATTGTGGGACTCCACTACCCTATCGTCAGCCTCGTGAATTTCGGATTAGAGCATCTACTCAAGATAGACGACATCTGCTATCAGTGGTATGAAGCATTGTTCATCGCATTGGGTATCAGTGCTTTTCTCTATCCTGTCATTCTGTATGGGAAGAAGCATGCGCCTATACTTTTAGGGAAATAACAAATTAAAACTTAAAAAAATAACAAAATGATAAAACTATCAATCATAATCCCTGTTTACAAAGTAGAAAAGTATATTGAAAAATGTCTTAAATCTATCATTGAACAAGAAAAGGAGGACTTTGAAATCGAATGCATTCTAATTGATGATTGTTCTCCTGATAATAGTGTATCTATTGCTAACAAAGTTATTAACGAGTATCATGGAAACAACATTTCTTTTCTTATCATCCGTCATGATGAAAACAAAGGTATATCAGTAGCAAGAAATACAGGCATTCGGGCAGCTAAAGGTGATTATATCCTTTTTGTAGACTCTGACGATTATATCCCAAAAGACAGTTATTCTTATCTCGTAAAATATGCCATCCAATATCCAGAAGTAGATGTATTTGAAAGTAATGCTTTCGACAAGAAAAAAGCGACACAAATCAATCCCTACTTACCATCCTCTGTATCGATTTATGAGGATAAAGAACAAATTTATGCCAAATTTGTTGATTTTCAATTTTCTGTATATGTTTGGAATAAAATGATTAAGCGCTCTGTGATTTTAAATCATGATCTATTCTTTAGAAGTGGTATTATTCATGAAGATATTTTATGGAATTACAAGTTATTTTCATCTGTAAAAAGTGTATTATTATTACCTAGAGTAACTTATATCTATGAGTATAATCCTTCTTCAATTACAAATACAACTATAGAAAGAGTCGAAGAAGAAGTAAATAGCCATTTACTTATTTGCAAAGAACTATTTGCGCTACCCCCTCAAACATACAATAAGAAAAACAATTTGTTTGTGGAGTATCATATATTTATATATACATTTCTATTAAGGGCAATAGAAACAAGCTATCATCACCCTATTAGCAAAGAACTTAGTCAATCGCTTAACATCACAAAAAAACGAATGTTGACAGAATGTGTAGAAGATTACCGTCTACTTTTTACTCTATTTGTCATCTTAATGTTTAAGCCATTTTCTTTACTATTAAGGATACCATTATTCAGACGGCTATATAACAAAATGGTAAAAATCATAAAACGATGCTCAAAAATGACAGATACCCTACACACAAATAGATATTATCATCAATCATCTTAATTGGAACAAGCGACGAATAAATCTTATCTTTGCCAGCAACCAAACCAAGACACAACAATACAGGATACTAGCAACAAGTACCAAAATTGGATATGAGGGCGGTGGGTATAAGAGTTTAGTCTCAATCAAGAAAGAGTGAACACATAAAATCAACATGGAATGCATGCCAGTCCATCCAAAGAAATCAACCAATACCGGAATCTTAACCAGATATCTTTTGCACAAATAATAAATAATAAAGGTTGTTCCTGTTGCTCCAAAAACATTCAACAAATAGCATTGATATTTACATCCAGCAAGAAGGATTGTTCCCCATGGCAAATTAACTAATACCACAAGACTCACTAATAGCAGATGCCACTTCTTTATAGTGAAGGTTCCTCTTTTATTGATTTGTTGAGCCAAATAACCAAAATAGAAGAATATAATAGCGGATAGCCCTTGATTAAAGCTTAATGGAATATAAATGATCCGCCTATCGATGTAAGTAAAGAGTACTGAAAGCAGGAAAGAAATAACACCTAAGATAAACAAATCTCCTTTAAAAAACTTTTCTACTAAACTTGTTATCAAAGAGAACGCCTGTTTACACCAAAGTAATGCACAAAGAAACCAAACAGGTAAATAGTCAGGAGCTTTACCAAAATAAGGTGCCTCAGAATAACCACCAGACCCCCACGATGCACGTCTTAGGAATTGCCAGACTCTCTCAAGTTGGTAATCAGGAGTCATGTCCAGCGAACTTAGCCAGATAAACAATGTGCAAGCAAAAGCTATAAAAAGATAAGGATAAAATAAACGCTTAAAATCCTGATAAAAACTCTTGGGGCGAAAGAAGAAACCTGCAACAATAAAGAATAAAGGCATATGGAATGAATATATGATTTTATGCACTACTTTATATGGCATATAATCAATAACATCTGCACAATTATCCAGATGTCCTATAACAACAGCTATGATAGCTACACCCTTGACTAAGTCTATTGCAAGATTTCTCTTTCCTTTTATCATTTATAGTTTCGATTGGAGAATCTTTAGAACCATCTCAACAGATTTCATCTCTGCGATTTCCTCGGGTTCAAATTCCACATCAAATTCATCTTCCAATTCACTCACTAAATTTAACTGGCGTAATGAATTCCAATTTTCACAATTTTCCTGTGAGGTGTTGAGAGAGATATCTTCTGTCTCTAACACATCCTTCATAATTTCAATAACTTTCTCTTTCATAGTTACTTCACTTCAATTTTATAATATGGTTTTATAGAAAACGCCTCACGAAGAGGTAGTTCATAATATTTGCATTCATTTCGAATATCAGTAAGAGAGAATCCCATTCGATCATAAAAATCTGAGACCTGACTATTCTTTGCTGTTGGTAGATATGACGCATGAATCTTCTGCACACCTTCCTGCATTAACAGATTCAAGCAATAAGAAAGGAAGGCTTGCTCAATGCCTTTGCCTAAAATACGACAACTCAACAACAATGTTTCTATTTCAAATTGATTGTCTGACATGGGCTTAAAAAACACAGTTCCTGTGATTCCATTATCACCAAACCGATCAGAAACACTAACACAAAATATTTTCCAATTTTCAACAAGCAACTGTTTGATTTCAGATTCTGTATATCGATGAGTAGTCAAATTAAATTGATTCGTCTTTTGTGTCATCTGAGCAATTCTGCTGATATTAAACTCATTAGCAGCTATAATATCTATTCTCATATCTAGACTACTCAAATAGGCTTCCATATCGACAAACTGACTACGTGCTGCTGCTCTTTGGGCATTCGCCTTATATTGAGCTGTCTTCTGACGGTCTTCATCAGTAATTGTATATACCCGGAAATAGGTCGTTACAAGGTGCTTGAAAAATGGCATCAACTCATAAGGTTTAGAAGGGAACTCTGGAACAGCAACCATTGGCAGAGTCTGACTTACAAGCAGCCGTTCTGCAGGGTTATCATCGAGGAAGACCATACTATCCAATCCGATATTCAGCTCTTTTGCTAGTTCTTGAATATTTGAAGCTTTATCATTCCAATTGATTCGCCATGCGCTGAAATGCTCTTTACGTAACACGATAAAAGGATTATGTTTCCACAATTCTTCAACATCCTGTTCGTTATTCTTACTACATATTGTTAGGATAACTCCTGTCTTACTCAGTTCCAATAATGCTTGCTGCCAATAATAGAAAGCCTTACCAGGATAATCGCCACCAATCTTGATACCATCAGCACCATCTTCTCCAAGAATGCCACCCCACAGCGTATTATCTAAATCTAACACCAAACACTTCTTACGTTTCAGTTCCAATTCTCGCTCCACATGAGTAAACCATTCAGAGAAGTTCTTCGCCAACTTCGTATTTAGTAAAGTCTGAGAAATCATATAGAACTTCCAGTTAACTAACTGGTCTGCTGGGTACTGTTCTGCAAATTCTGAAAACTCTATCAGGTGTACGTTTTTATGCGTTTTACTTAATTGTCTGACATCAGAGTTAAATTGAGATACGGCTTCATCAACAGCGACAGAATCTCCAACCAAACGGCAACGGAATAAATGCACCAAAGTAAACACCAGAATGTCTTTATTTTCATTAATCTGACTAACGACCAATTGGAGCATATTAAAGAACTCTCCTATTTCAGATGCCAATTGTTCCTCATTCGTATTAATTGGGATTTGATAGAACCAAATGTATTTGCTGGCATCTTGAGGCACAAAACTAATGTCGCCATATCCAGAATATGCGACATCTTTGTCACCAAGGAAAGGTTCTACAGTCTGATTTCTGAAAACAAAGTATTTCATTCTCGTTAAACCTCCACTAATTCAATAAGTCCGACATCCTTTCTAAATAAGAATACTACACGATGATTATCAATCGCACAAGCCGGTACAGCTTTACTAACTCGGACAAATTTCTCCTGGCGCAGCATCTTTGACATAACATCTAAATCTGTTGTTTCATAACACAAATGATATGGTGTCACACCCTGTGTCTCCAAAATTCGATTTACAGGACTTGCTTCGTCTATTGGCGCAAGCAATTCTAATCTCGGCATTCCCTCTTTTTCAAGGAAACATATTCGAATATCCTGAATCGGGTCGTCTGTAATGTCCGAGGCTTTATACCCGATTTTCTCATAAAAGTTTTTGCTTTCCTCAATGGAAAAGCAAGCTATTCCAACATGATGTACTTTTAATTGACTCAGCATATAATTAGTATTCAATAACTGGTGAGATCTGACAGTCTTTCATTTGCAGCAATGCAGTACCCCAACTTAAACCAGCACCGAAGCCGCACATCATCACACAATGGCTCCCCTTCAACTTATCTGCAAGTTCAGATACAATGGTCAAAGGTACAGAGGTACTACTGGTATTTCCATATTTTTGAATACAATAAGGAACGCGCTCTGGAGGGAACTTCAGTTTCTTAATAAAGAAGTCTGTCATAAACTTGTTGCTCTGATGAAATACCAGGTAATCGATATCATTCACCTCCAAGCCACATTCTTTTGCCAAAGTTTTGACACTTCGAGGAACTACGCGGATAGCGAAATTAAAGACATCCATACCATCCATATAAACTTCTAACTCATTGCGGACGTTACCTTCTTCCTGCTCGTGCTCTACTAAAGAATCTGGCGTGATCTTATGACGCATTCCTGCATGGATTTTCACAGCATCCTCACCGCTACCATCCGTATTAAGCATGAAAACAGCCTCGCCGTAATCACCTTTTTCTATGAGGGTAGCTGTAGCGCCATCACCATAAAGTGGCCAATCCACTTTATCTTTTCTGTTTACAATTTTGGAAAAAGTCTCGCCATCAAGCAAAAGAACTCGCCGAACACCTTCCATACTGGCATAAGCAAAAGCCGTACTTAACGCAAATACATATCCAGAACATCCGAGTGACAGGTCTAAACAGGCCGTTGTTTTCGGCAATCCCAAACGATGTTGCAATATGCAAGATGTTGCAGGAATGCGATAATCAGATGTCTGACTCATAAACAACAAGACATCTATCGTATCAGGATCAATATGGTTATCTTCCATCAGTTGAACGGCAGCTTTATAGCATAAATCTGACGCACACACATCTTCATCAGCAATTCTACGCTCAACGATTCCGATACTTTCTATAGTCTTTTCTATTTCATGTTCAGGTATCAGATATCCTAAGTCTTTGTTACTAAAGACCTTTTGGGGCACACATGCACTCATGGCACTGATACCAACATTATTTGTCCTGATGATTGCCATTTCCAAAAATTAGTGTACTAAAGAACATCCTCCATCTACCATAACACTTGCACCTGTCATAAATGAAGAGGCATCAGACAACAAGAAAGCTATGACATGAGCGACCTCTTCAGGCTGACCATAACGTCCTAGCAGATAGTGATCTTCAATATCTTTCTGATAGTCTGCTTCAGACAAAGTTCCCTCTGGCTTCGTCATGGGAGTCATAATCATACCAGGACAAACCGCATTACAACGGATTCCGCGAGAGGACAAATCTACGGCACATGATTTGGTAAAAGCATTTATGGCAGATTTTGTCATATCATAAATAGAATTACCTATCACATGAGTAGCTACTCCACCGGTAGATGCCGTGAAGACATAGGAAGCATTTTTGTTCAACTTCTTTTTCTTGTGAAGATCGCGAGCCAATTTCACATGGGAGAACAAATTAGCATCAAAAATATCATTCATTGCTTCATCCTTGATAAACTTTATGGGAAATTGACATTTTTGGACGCCAGCATTACTTGAAACTCCATCAAGAGATGGTAGCTGTTTGACAAATTGTTCTAAACTATCATCATTTGTCAAATCAGCGATTAGCATCTGATGATTTTGACCTTGCGAAACGTCAAGATTAAGAAAGGTTTGTTCTAAGCGTTCTTTATTTCGTCCTGTAATAACTACCGAAGCGCCCAACTTTGAGCACTCAATAGCAGTTGCTTGACCAATACCAGACGAAGCACCAGTCACTAATATAGTTTTTCCAATTAATGAGAATGGATTATACATAAAAGCAAATTGTTAAATTTCAACAACCTCAGGGCAAACGACACCTGATGTTTCAAAATAGACTGAAGCCCAAGACAGTCCAGTACCAAAGCCACATGCCAAGGTCTTCATGGGACGAGTACTATATTCATTGGCACATTGACTAACAATCGTCAATGGGATTGAAGCACTTGTGGTATTTCCGTAATCACGTAAACTAAAAGGAACACGATCTAATTCGACTTTAAGTTTCTTAGCAATTTTCTGAACCATAAATTTGTTTGCTTGATGCAAAACTAACTTATCTACTTTGTCCAGACTTAAGCCAAAATGCTCACAAAGCTGCTTAATACTCTTGGGAGGCGTGCTGATGCCAAAAGAGAAAACGCTCATACCATCCATCAGATCCTCAATACCATCTGTACTCAATTCGCCAGATCTCATTCCGATCTCTTGTTGATATTCTTCCAAAGTATAGGGTTGACGAAAGCCACCTTTCTTTCGAATTAATGCTTCACCGTCCTTGCTGTTAGTTCCTGTCTGGAAATACATAGGAGACGCAGACTCATCATATTCCAAAGCCGTTGCAGTTCCGCAGTCACCAAACAAGGGACGACCTTCACGGTCCTGCCCATATTGAAGAGAAGAGATATTATCACCATCAAGCAACAATGCGCGTTTGATAGAACCGTGACTCATCAAGGAAACAACCGTACTCAAGCCGACTACCCATCCAGGACAGCCATGATACAAATCAAGAGACATACAATCGTTTTTCAGTCCCAATTTGTCATGAAGTACAAACACATTGGGGTGATTAATATAGTCGCTCGTCTGAGTTACATTACAGATAAGATCAATAGAATCACGCTCCCAACTCAATTTTTCGAGCAATTCTTCGCATGCGCGAAAACATAAATCACACGCCGTTTGGCTATCAGTAACAATATGCTTTCTTTCAACACCAGTTGTTTCTATTACCTTTTCAGCCTCTTCCGGCGTATATAAAGGCACGTCCTTGTTTTCCTCAATACATGATGGAACACAAGCAGACATGCCTTTAATGGCAACATTGGAAATTGACAAAAAAGCCATTATGCCTTTGACTTAACTATATTAAACAAATCTTCAATGGTACTTGAGTTACGGATATCATCTCCTTTGATGGTGACATCATACTCCTCATCAACCATAGCAATCACACTCAAGGCAATAAGTGATGACCATTCTTCAAGTTCTTTGAATACGGTCTCCGCTTTAATTTCACTTGCATCAGTATCATCAAACTGCTCTGCAAAATTCTCAACAAACTCGTTCAGTTCCATGTTTTTTAATTTTAAAATTGCTTACAATATACTTAACTATCACATTTTAATTGTGCAAAGATAGCAATACTTCTTGAATTTACCAAATTGTAGGAAAGATTTTTGTTGTTTTCAGCCCCCACTTTGCAAAAAAAACATAACGAATGTTTTGAAAATCCAAAAATAAGTTGTTGTTTCACTTATTCCACAAACAAATATTATCTTTGCATCGAAAATTAAGACCCAAGCCCATGAGTGCAAAAATCATACCTTTATCAGCAGAGTACACAGCCGCCCTTGCTGTGTATATGCATAAAAAGTTTCCACTTTATTCGAAAGAATACATATCATTTGATATTGAAGAAGCTGTCAATAGTAATAAAGAAAATGTGACATCATTTATTGCTGTAGATGATAATCAAAACATTGTTGGCTGTCATCTCAGTTATAGTGCCAAAGCATGGATTCATGACAAAGAGGTTACTGCCATTTGGGGGCATGACACATACCTTGACAGTGAATATAGACGAGAACTTGGCATGGATTTAGTGTTAGAAATTGCCGCATACAAATATGGATTTGGTATGGGATTAACAGATATCAACACTAAAATTCAAAAACTTATTCGATCAAATATTTTTGTCGATGGTGTACGCAAATATTGTGTTCTAAGTCCCTGGATCATCTGGAGAAAGATCCAAAGCATTTTGAAAGCACCTATATCGGTTCCATCATTGCCTTCGGTAATTCATATTGCAGACAAGTCTTTTTCAAAATGTCACTCTCCAAAAGATATCCTCATTCCGAATAATGGCTATTGGAACAAAGACATCTGTGAAGTTGATTTTATTAGAGACGAAGAATTCTTAAATAAACGTTTCTTCCAAAATCCTGTACACCAATATCATGTCTATACACTCAATAATGAATCTTGCTATTTTGTATTACGACCTATTCTATTCAAAGGAGTTTATGCTCTAATGATTGCTGATTTCAGATATAACAACACCAAGCCAGAACAAATAGGACTTATTTTCAAAGCAGCCCAAAAAGTATGTAAACAAAAACGATTAGGGGCGATTCTCTTCACAACCAGCGACAAGAATGTAAAATCATTGTTTGACAGCAACAAATTTTGTAGAAGCTATCCTGTCGCTTTTGTTGGCGGGAAAAAGAATATCACTTCTAAAGACTCGATTGTATATCTGACAGCAGCAGATTCTGATGACGAATATCACAAATAAATCATCTTCTCTTAGCCAAATGCATTTTGACTAAGCAAGAGTGATAAAGGTGATACCACGTCCATTTGTTCTGTTTGTAATCTGCCGCATAAACATATTTCCCATTGAATTTTGCAATATTCAATTGATGCCCCCCATCAGGAAACAAATGATTGTTCGAGAAAATATTCCTCTTAAACAGTTTTTCTGTATAATGTTGCTCATCTAATTCCACTATTTGATGAAGAGAAACATTTTCTCCATAATCTTTATGACAATCCTGGGATACTCTCAACAATTTATCTTCATATTCAATTATTGATCCACCATTTCTTCCATATTCATGACTAATGCATATTGGAGAACATGGATGTTTAATAAACACTCCGTCAAGAAGATTGTCTGAGATATATAATTCCTGAGTCATTTTCCAATCCTTCATATATGAAGTAAACAAGTAAAAAAGTCCTTGTTTCTTATATAGATGACTATCAACATAGTTGCACTGCAGACCTTTGACTCTTTCTTGATGTAAAAGAATCCTCACAAATGAAAACGAATTCAAATCATCATTTGCCTTATATAATCTAATGGTATCACTTTCTTGCGACTCTGGTATCATATATATATGACCATCCTCCTCAAAAACATAGGGGAAAGACAAGTGGAATGATTCTTGTAAAACAACAACAGGCTCTGACCAATTTACCAAATCACGTGTTTTAATCATCGCAATTTTTCCATAGTCAAACCCATATTGAACCTCGTAAAAAAGGAATAACTCTTCATCTTTAACAAACATAAAAGGATCCGCCCTAAATAAAATAGGTTTCCATTTCCATAATCCAGAAATTTCCATGCGATTTATCAGATGATTCTTGTCAAATTCATCTAAACTCAGTTTGCTATTTGTAAATAACTGCACAGCAAAAACACCATCTCTTTTCTTGAAAAAAGCCTTAATAGGATTCATGTTTCTAAAATGAATAATTGTTCACTCAATTATGCCCGTATATAGTTTTTCCCATTGTCCCATAACAACATCCTGTTTCCGAGAAGCAGCAAAAACACGGGCTTTCCGCCCCATTTCCTTACGTTCAGCCTCATGAGCGATTAGCCATTCTATCTTGGATGCCAAATCATTGACATCACCATCTTTAGCCAACAAACCCGTTTCCCCGTCATTAATTATAGCTCGAGGACCTGTTGGGCAATCCAGCGAGACACAAGGTACACCACAAGCCATTGCCTCAACTAGCACAAGCGGCGAAGCTTCGTGTTCAGAACAGAGAACTAACATTTCGCTCCGCTTATATTCATCATAGATTGCTTTTGTTGGCTCATGAATCACTACACGATTTACCAATCCGCATTCATCTATCTGCCGCAATAAATTTTCTTTTTCGTTACCGTCCCCAAAAATATCCACATGCCAATCCGGATATCTTTCAGCAATCACAGAGAAGGCTGTAATCAATCTGTCTATACGCTTTTCATGATTGAATCGACCCACAAAAATGATACGTCCATTATCTTTGGGTACGTCATCTATCACCTCTGGATATTGGGTAACAGGATTGGGAATGACATAAACATTATCAAAATGTCGTCTCCAATTTTGAGCATCTATCTCTGTTAACACCACCAACTTTGAGCATTTCCTCAAATTGCTAATCGTCTGTCGATAATAGAATTGAGTCACCACTTTCCTTAACCAATTCTCAGAAGATTCTACCTTACGCATAATATGAGCATAAGTATTATGAAACTCGGCAATAACCGGTATTGGATTTACAGACTGCACAACAGCACCCATCAACGTTTGCCAATCAGAAGCCAGAACTACCACATCGGGCTTAAAGTCCTCAACGGTCGAGCGCAACGCTTTTCTAAACTTGTTCCTCAGACGAAAGAAATGATAAATATGTAAGGGTAATGAATATTTAGACAAGGTAAAGAAACGGCAATCCAGGTCTTTATAACCTACAGAAGGATGTAGTTCATAAGGCAGAGGATGCTGTCCCTGTTCGTAACTGACAAGCAACAACTGATGGCCTGCATTTGCCAAAAAATTAGCCTTATCTGTAATAACCCTTTCAGCTCCTCCGACCAACGCGAAAGACCGATGCATAATTAATATTCTCATGAGAACAACTCTACTTTTTAAACTTCCAAGGCATCAAAAAACATTCTGCTCTACGGACAAAAGAATAACCAAGAATCTTTATCAAGAAAGACCTGAAGCGATAATATGCTTTTGCTTTGGTAGAAAACCACGAATTCTGATAGTGATGTATCGCATAGGTATATGGTGTAATTTCCACCTCTCGCGAATCGAAAACTTTTGGCGAGAAATAAGCATCATTAAAAATGAGCACTTCTTTCGAGAAGTCAAGTGTACGAATTCGTTTGCTTTCATTAATAGACAATACTCGAAGAGGTTTAAGCTTTAGAATCTGTTCATCCATAATCTCGGGAAGCTTTCTGATATCCAGACTTCCATCTTCTTTAACAAAGGCCCTATGATTGTAATAATCTAAACATTGCTTGATCCAATCACAACCTCTTTCCGCTCCCATAATTGCAGCTTCTGGAGTACCAGCTTTCTCAGCCCCTATGAAATAAGGCAAGTCCAGCAAGTCATCAAAAGATTTAATCACCTCAACATCTGAATCCAAATAGATACCACCATGATGATAAAGTGCATAGAAACGGATATAATCTGCTGCAAATGCATACTTCCTATTTTCAAAAGCCTGTTTAACCCAAATAGATGAGTTTAAGTCAAAACGATTGGTATCCCATAACATTACCTGATAATCTGGCAAATACTTTTTCCAGGTTTGGAGACATCTAGCAATTTTTGCGGGGTATGGATCACCGCTTAACCAACAGAGATGGATGATTTTTGGAATCATAAATAGAGTGTATTACAATTTATGATGCAAAAATAAAAATATTTTTTGAATGCTGCAAATATTACCTATGTTTTTTAGATAATTCGTCAAATAGAGCCAACCATTGGGGCATAACGAGGTCAGCATTAAACCTATCCGAGGAATCTAATGCAGCCTGTCCCATGTGCTTTCTAAGTGAACTATCTTCTATCAACAATGACAATTTATCAGCGAAATAGTGCATATTGTCAGAAGGAATTAGAAAGCCGTTCACACCTTCGTTGATGATAGCCGCAGGACCATAGGGGCAATCAAAAGCGACAACAGGCAAGCCACAACTCATGGCTTCTGCTATCACCAACCCAAAAGGTTCAAACAAAGATGTAGATATTAAGATTGAGCTATTGGAATAACAATCAAAAATATGAGATGTTGGCTTATGAAGAAAGACATTTCGCGTTGACGAAGTCATTAAGGCTATTTCAGACTCGTATTCTCCTTCCCCATAGATATCCAAAGACCAATCTGGATACCGATTGACGACATGTTTCCAAATGTCAATAGCAACCTCCGCCCGTTTTTGATAATCAAAACGGCCTACCCAAATCACACGCTTTGAAGTCAAAGGAGAGGATTCTACCTTACAGGGATGGAGCATATTTGGAATAACTATTACGTGATGATGGAAATGACGCCATTCCTCTGCATCACCTACCGTCAATGCTACTACGCAATCAGTCTTTGAAAGTGATTTCAAAAATTTAAAGCGACGATATATTCGCAAAACAGCATTCTCTCCTTGCTCAATAGTCCGACTACAAATTGAATGAGATTCTACGACCAAGGGGATTCTTCTCTTAACTTCCGTTATAATATCAATTTGGTCAGCTGTAGTGCAAACAATGACATCAGGCTGAATCCGATTTATACGATCTGATAGACTTTTTTTATATTTGTGGCGCATCTGATAGGAGATGACTATACGTTTCAAATAACCAAACTGATATCTTCGATGAAAACTGATACCCAAATCCTCTATATGGACATTATTACAAACCTGATAAGGAATAGGATGATCTCCTTGATCCGTCGTCAACATATAAACATCTATGTCTTCTTTTGAAGCCAGCCAGTTCATTTTATCAACAAGAATCCGCTCAATACCTCCCCAAACAGCCAATGACCTAAACAAATAAAGTATCTTCATGATACAGAAGACTTTGTCAAGTTTTCAAAAAGATCTTTCCACAATGGCATAACATAATCATATGAGAAGCGTTGGGAAGAAACAACAGCAGCTTCACCCATTTTCTTTCGTAAATCATAAGATTTAATCAATTCGCAAACCTTCTCTGCATAATACGAAATGTCACGATCAGGTATAAGGAAACCTGTTTTCCCATCTTCAATGATTTCTTTGGGACCATATGGACAGTCAAAGGCCACAACAGGCAAACCACAACTCATCGCTTCTGGAAGTACAAGACCAAAAGGCTCAAATATAGAAGACATCACAAAGATAGAACTTTCAATATATTTACTAAATATGTCACTACATGGTTTATGGACTTCAATGCCAATATTGAGGCGCTTTGCTTCATATAGTAAATTACCCATCAGATGCCCTTCTCCATACAAATCAAGGCGCCAATCAGGACACTTTGTATGTACCATTTGCCACACTTTAAACAAGTCATCAATACCCTTTTGTTCTGTATAACGGCCTACAAAAATGACACGCTTTGATGTGCTTTCACTGATTTTGTTCGTTGGATTCAAATGCACGACATTAGATATCACGGTAGTCTTTACATATTCAGCCCAATCCTTCATGTCTTCTTCATTTAATGTTACTAACAAATCAAAAAGACGAGCAGAACGAGTAATAGATTTCATTAAAAATGAGGTATGAAGCCACCTTAGGAAACTCTTACGATTAAGAGGATCGTTGTTTAAAATATAGCGTTTATCAATGTGTGATTCCAAGATGCGCACATAAGGTACAGGACATGATCCAACTATTGATATCAAATTATTATAATATGTGGTAGCGATTACAATGTCCGGCTTCAAGGATTGCATCAATTCGTCATAGCGAGACTTTAGCAACCTATCAAATTGTATTCCCTTATAAAGACGAAATAAACTATTGTACTGAAACAATGGACCATAACGTAATCCTAAATCAATATGCTTAACTTGAGGAGACATTTTATAAGCCATTGGAAAGTTCCCTTGTTCATGAGTTATGGAATACACCTCATAACCTTCTTGACTGGCAAAATAATTCATTTTGTCGATCAAAACTCGTTCAGTTCCCCCAAAATTCCTAAAATGGGGATAAACATAAACTATCTTCATGACTTAGGCTTTACGAGATTATCATCACTATCCTCATAGTGGTCTTTCTTATAGAAAATGCGCGAGATACCTTTGCTCTGTATCTTGACATGCTGAACAAAACTTTGCCACAAAGACTGATCTCCTATAGTGCCATAGCCAGTAATTGCTCGACACCGACGATCTCGAACAAACTTAATCTTTCCGTATTTTTTTAACGACAGAGCCATAGAACCATCCTCTCCGCGAATAATATCGACTCGGTATTCTTCTTTACGGCCATAGTCCGCATTATATGCGAAAACCAGACCACGGACACTTAGTTCTGGGCGCTTAAAGTGTTGGATATAGAGAAAGAGATCACGACATAGTTCAAATAATTTCAAGCCCAACTTACCGTGTTTCTCATCCGGAAAGTAAGTCCAAGTAGCGGAAACAGCAACGACCCCAGGTTTCAGTAGTTGTTCTATCATTAATTCATAATACAAAGGAGGATAAAGGGTGTCACTATCAACATCAAAATAATATCTACCTCGAGCATGCTGCAACCCACAGCGACGTGCATAACCACAAGAATGCTGGTATTCAGTATAATATGGAATACCTGATTTCTCAAAAATCTCAGCAGTCCGATCTTTTGAATCGTTATCAACACCAATAACCTCTACAGGATATTTACAGACAATTTCACTTATAGCCCACAAACAAGCCTGTAAATGCGTCTCTTCATTATAGCCTATGACAACTATTGATGCTAAAGGCTTTTCACTTTGCAACTTTGCCAATCGTTCACGAGTTCCAGCAATGACATCCTGCGGGACTTCACTGAAGGGTTTGCCATAAACTGAAAGATATTTATCGTACCACTGGGTCATAAGATTACATATTATTTATTTTCTGTGTGCGAAGATAAGATATTTTTATTAAATCTCCAAATTTTATACTAACTTTTTCATTTTACCAAGACATCTGATGGTCTCAACACACAAAAATGAAGGCAATTTGCCTATCAGAAAAAGGAGTAGATTCTTAAAACGTACATGCTGGAATGAACAAATCTCCTTAAATGTTGCAGGATGGGACATAAGGCTTCTGATTTCTTGGTATGTGAATGGCGGGGCGATATGCTTTCCTCGTTTCAAGATATTACAAATCATATAAAAATAGGTCATCATAACCACATAGCAACGTTCAGGATAATAGCTCTTATTAGAATAATGAGAAGAACCCGTTTTCAGAACATTTACAGCTTTTATATTATTCAGTATTTCATCTTTATTAATCTCTTGTCTATTCTGATAATGAGATAGTGAATTTTCACGACACAGATAATGATAGGTAATCTGACTTGACAAGACGGCACGACGTATGTATGTCACCAAGTCGAATGTAAAGACCAAGTCTTCCCAATAATTCACATCAATAAAGCGAAGATGGTTCTCCCGCAAGATGGACAGTTTTACAAGATAATTGCAAGCAGAAGCTTGAACACCACCGAATTTGCGATAAGCGAATCTTGCTAATGACTCGTTTTCAAGCAACTGAATATCAGGATACTGATATATAGTCTTCAAACCAGAAATTTCTATCTTTTCATATGAACCGAATGCAACTTCTGCCTGACACTGCCGAATCATTTGTATTAACAGGCTGATGGTATCCTCATCAATCACATCGTCGGCATCCATAAAAAAAAGGTATTCTCCTCGAGCCTCATCGATGATTCTATTTCGTGAGGCAGAAACGCCAAGATTTTTTGGATTTGAAAGTAATCGGATATCAGCACCACGTGGATGATTTATTTGAAATCGTCGGACAATATCCGCAGAAAGATCACTGCTAAAATCATCCACAAGTAAGAACTCTATAGATGGATAGGTTTGGGCTAATGCGGATTCCAAAGACCGGGCGATATATGGTTCCACATTATAGATAGGAACACCTATGGTGACATCATATTTCATTCTCTTCACTCAATTGGGTGAACAACTGTATCCATTGATTGGAGATCTTATCAATACGATATCGGCCAGAATTGCGGTAGGCTGTTTCAGAGAACTTCATTCGCAACTCCTGATTCTGCATAAGTGTTTGCAATTTCTCAGCCAAAGCACAAATATCGCCAACAGGTACCAAAAAACCATCCTCCCCGTCAGAAATAATTTCATCGGGTCCCATTGAACAGTTGAAAGCCACCACGGGAACACCACAAGACATCGCCTCGATAATAACAAGACCGAAACCTTCGAAACGAGAAGGCAAGACAAATACGGAACTATTCTGATATTCTCTTATCACATCATTGACAGGGCCATTCAGCAAACAACGGTCTTCATCAACACCTAATTCTCGCATCTGATTCCGTAATGAATCTAGATTTCCCATTCCGTAAATAGCCAATTGCCAGTCTGGATATTTCTTTTCTATTTCAGCCCATGCTCGTAATAACAGATCGTAACCTTTCTGATAGACATAACGTCCGATAGTAATAATACGCTTAGCATGAAGATCAGACTTAGCCTCTATTTGGAATGGCAGAGGATCTGGTATCACTTCAACATTTGACAGTTCTGGCCATAAAGCCTTACTCTTCTCTGTCAAGACTACCAGTCTGTCTAATTTCTTCAGTTTTCGAGTCAAATCGCTCATCCATACCTTTGCGAAAAACTTCTTAAAAAAGTTATAATGACGACTCTCAAGTTCCCTGAAATTTTTCCTACTGAGATGTAGTTCTCCAATCTTCTTGCTGCCATCATGAATGTCTGTCAAGAAATTAATTTCCCGACGGAGCATACTGATCGTAAAATCCGGACGGATACGCATCAGCTCTGAAGTCAGCAGCTTCTTAAACTGCCTTTGCTTCTGAAGATATAAAAGAATTTTTCGAAAAAACGAGGCTCTCCACAGTTCCTCAAAGCCCAGCTCGAAGTTGATGACTTTCACCTTGTCTGACAGCGGGAAAAACGATTCTCGACCTTTTCCTTCTGTGACAATCACAGTGACATCATATCCCAAGACATCAGCAAAATAACTAGCTTTGACTGAGACTATCCGCTCAACACCGCCTGCAGAATACAAGGCAGGGGTGCAATAGACAATCTTATATTTTGAATCACTCATTTTCCTTATCCTCATTGGGAATACCTCGCAAATGTACAAATAATTATTGAGAACACAAAAAAAAGAGCCAAATATTTGGAAGATTTCGGAAAAATAACTACCTTAGCACCAAATTTCAAAACAGAGAATATGAAAAAAGCCCTCTTCCTCATATTCCATGGATTTGATCCTAACAACGGGATCAGCAAAAAAATCTCATATCAGGTCGATGCACTCAAGGCCTGCGGTATGGAGGTTCATCTCTGTTATATGGACGAATCAACAAGCAAGAGAAGGATTGTTGACGGTACTACTATCGCAGACTATGGCACGGGGATCATGAGTAAAATCAAGAAAAGGACAGAATTCTCTTCAATCGTGAGATTTGCTGTCAACAACCAGATAGAATTTGTCTATATCCGCTCGAACCATAACGCGAACCCATTTTCCATCCACATGGTGAGGCAAATGAAAGCGGCTGGCATGAAAGTGGTGATGGAGATACCGACCTATCCATACGATTCTGAATACAAGGCACAGGGGATGAGCAAACAGATTTTCCAGGATAGGATTTTCAGAAGGTTTCTTGCCCAGCAATTAGATGCCATTGTTACTTTTTCTGACTATCGCCAAATTTTCGGTCAAAAAACCATTCGGATTTCTAACGGAATAGACTTTGGGCATGTGAGCATGAAGACCACTGTGAACGACACCTCACAGACATTAAATCTGATTGGCGTGGCAGAGATTCACAGATGGCATGGATTTGACAGGCTTGTTAAAGGATTAGCATATTATTACTCCCAGCCCCAGAAATACATCGTTAAATTCCATATGGTCGGCTACTTTTATTCAGCAGAAGGCGAAGCTGAATTCAAACAGCTGATAGCTGAAAACCACATGGAGAACTACGTCATTCTTTATGGGAAAAAGCACGGGGAAGAACTTGATAAGCTATTCAACATGTGCGATTTTGGCATTGGCAGCCTCGGACGCCACAGAGTTGGCATCCAAAAAATCAAGACCCTCAAAAACAGAGAATATGCTGCTCGCGGCATCCCATTCACCTACTCAGAAACCGACAGTGACTTCGACAACAGACCGTACGTGCTGAAAATGCCTGCAGATGAAAGCCCCGTGGACATTCAAGAGATTATCCGTTTCCACCGGAACTTGTCAATGTCTGCTGCCGAGATCAGAGAATCCATCAAGGATTTGTCGTGGGAGCATCAAATGAAACTCGTTATATCAGAAACCTACAAATGAAACAGAGAATCTGCTTTTTGGTTGATAGTATTTTTAGCATTGGCGGTGTCCAGCGTGTCACTGCCGTGATTGCTAAGGAACTATCCAAAAGTTACGATATCACCATCGTTACTTTTGACAAACCAGAGGCCAAGAATCTCACTTTGTATGATCTGGGGCAATCTGACATTCACTATCGTTTCATTTCGTATCCATCAATCGGGTATTTCAAGAATAAGCTGTGCAAGGCTTACAGCGGACTATATATGCGCCTACTGCCCCAATCCAAATGGACATCAGATCTCTATGCGCACAGTTCGTTCCCATCAGAACTGAGAAAGGTACTTGTAACAGAGCTTAAGGCTGGTAACTATCAGACCATCATTGGCGTACATGCACCTTTGAGTGGCAGGCTGGCGACCATCAAGAAGCATCTGCCAGGTGTAAAGACCATTGGATGGATACACAACTCTTTCGAAGCACTATTCGGAGACAACTTTATCTATATCGGTGGAGCCAGAAAGCGACATTACGTCTATCAGTTCAGGAAATTAGACCATGTCGTGTTGCTATGCCATCATGATGCAGAAACATATTACGGTTATGACCCTGTATTCAAACCGACAGTCATTTATAATCCCCTGACACTTGAACCAGGTAAAACTTCCCAAGGAAATACCAAACGGTTCCTGGCTGTAGGAAGGTTCTCGCACCGGCATAAGGGGTTTGACCTGCTCATCGAGGCTTTCCATATCTTTGCCCAGAAAAATACCGAATGGCACTTAGATATTGTTGGTGAAGGTGTGGAAGAGAAAATGTATAGAGAACTGATTGAGAAATATCACTTAACTGACAGAGTAACCATCCATCCCTTCACAAACCATGTACAAGACTATTACTCTCAGGCACAGGTCTATGTGCTCAGTTCGCGATGGGAAGGATTTGGACTGGTATTAGTAGAGGCTATGGCTCACGGGCTTCCCGTCGTATCGTCGGACTTGCCTACCAGTCAGGAAATCATGGGGGATTTCGGTCTCTACTTCAAAAACGGTGACATTGACGAGCTGGCGCAACGGCTGGAGGATGCAACCAAGTTAGACTGGGTCGCAAAATCGAAAGAAGCTATTGAGATATCACAACGGTTTGAAGTGGCACATATCATCAAGCAGTGGAAACAACTCATAGAAACATCAATTCATGAATAACGAGGAGATCAGGGAAAAATTCAAAGGTAATCCCAAGGTCAAGAGACTGGTTGACTGGCTGATTATGAACCAAGTGGAGACTCGGCCACGCTGGTTTATCAGGATGCTGGCACCTCTGTATCAGCATCGAGGCAAGCATGCCGTGATTCATCGCTCGGTCAGGATGGATACTCCACCCTATAGGAAGTTCTTTCTCGGCGACTACTCTGTCGTGGAATCTTTTGCCTGTATCAATAATGCCGTAGGTGACGTGATGATCGGCGACCATACGAGAATAGGATTGCACAACACGATTATCGGTCCTGTGACTATAGGCAACCACGTCAATCTGGCTCAAGGTATTACCGTTACGGCTCTCAATCACAATTTTTCTGATACAGAGAAGAGAATTGATGAACAGGGAGTCAATACAACACCCGTCGTGATTGGAGATGACATTTGGATAGGCGCAAATGCCGTTATATTACCTGGTGCCACGATAGGCAGTCATTCAGTAGTTGCAGCAGGTTCAGTAGTTACAAAAGACGTTCCGCCACACTCTCTCGTAGCGGGCGTTCCAGCAAAAATAATCAGACAGATATGAGAATAGGTATTGAAGCACAACGCATTTTCCGCAAGAACAAACACGGAATGGATTACGTCGTGTTGCAGGAAATTAAGGAACTGCAACAGATGGACACAAAAAACGAATACTTTGTGTTCGTTGCTCCTGGTGAAGACCATTGTCTTGAGGACACCAAGAACGTGCACATCATTGAGATAGGGGGAAACTTCTATCCCATCTGGGAACAAATCACCTTGCCAAATGCTGCCAAGGAACTTAAGGTGGACATTTTGCACTGTACCAGTAATACAGCACCTATCTTTTGCAACATCCCCTTGATTCTTACACTTCATGATATCATCTTCCTGGAGCCACGTGACAAATCAAACAAGTCACTATACCAGAATATGGGATGGCTCTACCGAAGGCTTGTCGTACCCAGGATTCTCAATAAATGCAAGAAAATCATTACCGTCTCTGATTTTGAGAAAAAGAACATCATCAGCAAACTATCTATTCCTGAGGAAAAGATGGTTATGATCTATAATGGCTATAATGATTGGTTCAAGCCAGTACAGGATTTGGAGCGAATCTATCAGAAATATATTGATGAACCAGGCTATTTCTTCTTCCTGGGAAACACGGATCCCAAAAAGAACACGGAACGGACACTTATTGCCTATTCAAAATACCTGGAGAAATCGGATGCGAAAAGGAAACTACTGATGGCCGATCTTGACCAATCGTTCCTCGATGATATCATTGACAGAAACCATATTGAGAATATCAGGAAGAATATTGTTATTCCTGGCTACATCATCAATAGCGACCTACCATATATCTACAACAATGCCTTTGCTTTTCTCTACACATCACTCAGAGAGAGCTTCGGCATACCATTATTGGAGGCTATGGCTTGCGGAACACCTGTCATTACCTCTAATACATCTTCTATGCCAGAGATCGGTGGTCAGCATGCCATTCTCGTCAACCCAGAGAGTTCTGATGAGATTGCTCAAAAGATGCTGGAATTGGAAAATAATGATGCATTATACAGAGCACAAGAAGACATCGGACTTAAAAGGGCGGCATTATTCTCCTGGAGACAGACTGCAGAACAACTGCTGAACGTATATGATTATGTCTATAGACACAGACGTTAATCAAACAAATCCAAAGAGAGGTCCTGCGAGGACTTCTCTTCTTTCTCTTCTGACTGTTGGCGCTCTTCCTTGAATTCTATCATCAACTGTCTGGCATCAGGATTGTTCTGGGTGTTGAGGCGATAAAATCCGCGCTTGTCCATACTCTCAACCAGTGGCAAAGAAGACTTTGAATTCTTTAAAAGATATTGTTGGACATACGAGCGGATCTCATCCAAATCTGGTGTAAAGAACAATGATGTATTCAGATTATAGAGATGCTTGGCCAACAGTTGAACACTGATGCCCCTCTCCCCTACATCGATGAGGATCTGTAATATCTGCCTGTCGTATGTCATCCGATTAAAAAAGGCCGGTAAGATACTTACCGACCTTTTCTTATTGAGCGTAAATGGATTAAGCCAAAGTTACTTTCTCTCCATCGTTAGCGAGCTTGCCCTCCTTGAAGAGCCAGCCGAGACCGAGAAGAGTCTCCTCCTCTGAAATCTTTGCAGCCTTAGCAATCTCCTTAACGGTGAGAGCCGTACCTGCTGCTGCGAGTGCCTGATAAACATCTCCTGCCTTGAAACCAGCATTCTCTGCGTTTGCTACAAATACTACCTTAGCTGCCTTAGGAGCTGCAGCCTTCTTTGCGGTTGTGGTTTTCTTAGCTGCGGCTGCCTTTGTCTCAGTAGCCTTCTTAGCTGTTGCTTTCTTTTCTGCCATAATTCTTAAAAAATTAATACTTTATTGAAGTGTTACAACTTATTTCAATTTATCGCGTGCAAAATTACGATTATTATTTCTTACAAGTTATCATAATTTAAGATTTTTTGGCAAGATGCAACTTATTCTTGATGTAAGTCAACCGATAAGTTCAGTTCCTCTAACTGTTTCGGATCCAATTCACCAGGAGCATCCAACATCACATCGCGACCACTGTTATTCTTCGGGAATGCAATGCAGTCACGAATACTGTCGAGACCTGCCATCAGAGAGACAAAGCGATCGAGACCGAAAGCCAAACCTGCATGAGGAGGTGCACCATATTTGAAGGCATTAATCAGGAAGCCGAACTGAGCCATTGCACGCTCTGGGGTAAAGCCGAGAATCTGGAACATCTTCTCCTGAAGTTTCCCGTCGTGAATACGGAGAGAGCCGCCACCGACCTCAACACCATTGCAAACAAAGTCATAAGCGACGGCACGCACCTTTTCTGGTGCAGTATCCAACAGGGGAATGTCGTCGGGGTTAGGCATCGTAAACGGATGGTGAGTGGCCATCAGGCGCTGCTCCTCATCACTCCACTCAAAGAGTGGGAAGTCAACAATCCACAGACAAACGAAATTGTCTTTATCACGAAGTCCGAGACGATCACCCATCTCCAGACGAAGTGTACAAAGTTGGATGCGAGTCTTGTTAGCATTGTCGCCAGAAAGAATCAGTACAAGATCGCCGTCCTTGGCACCCACAGCCTCCTTGACCTTTGCCCAGACCTCTGGTTCATAGAACTTATCGATAGACGACTTCACTGTACCATCTTCATTGAACTTCACATAAACAAGTCCCTTGGCACCTACCTGTGGACGTTTCACGAAATCAGTCAACTGATCCAACTGTTTGCGAGTATAGTTAGCGCAGCCAGGGACACAGATGCCACCTATATAGTTAGCTTCGTTGAACACTGGGAATGAGCCAGTTCCCTTCAGTACATCCATCAGTTCTACGAACTCCATGCCGAAACGAAGATCGGGTTTATCGGAACCGAAGCGACGCATGGCTTCATGCCAGGTCATACGCTGCAGCGGTGGTAACTCCACACCACGCACCTCCTTAAAAAGATGACGGGCCAGATCCTCGAAAATCTGAAGCACATCTTCCTGTTCTACGAACGACATCTCACAGTCGATCTGTGTAAACTCTGGCTGACGGTCAGCACGAAGATCCTCATCACGGAAGCACTTGGCAATCTGGAAATAACGATCGAAACCAGATACCATCAACAACTGCTTCAATGTCTGAGGCGACTGCGGGAGGGCATAGAACTGTCCGGGATTCATACGAGAAGGAACCACGAAGTCGCGAGCGCCCTCAGGTGTAGAACCGATCAAGATTGGTGTTTCCACTTCGATGAAGTCTTTGCCATCGAGGAAGTTACGAATCAGTATCGTCATGCGGTGACGCAGTTCAAGATTCTTGCGGACAGCGGCGCGACGAAGATCCAAGTAACGATATTTCATACGGATATCATCACCACCATCGGTATTATCCTCAATGGTAAAAGGCGGTGTCAGACTCTCACTGAGAACATTCAACTCCTTAACGAGAATCTCAATATCACCCGTAGGCATCTTGGGGTTCTTACTCTGACGCTCACTTACCTCACCCTTGATCTGGATGCAGAACTCACGTCCAAGCTTATTGGCACGCTCACAAAGTGCAGCATCATCAGCCTCATTGAAGACTAACTGAGTGATACCATAACGGTCGCGAAGGTCAACGAAAGTCATACCTCCCATCTTGCGGCTACGCTGTACCCATCCGGCTAATGTGACCACATTTCCGGCATCTGAGAGACGAAGCTCTCCACAAGTCCTTGTTCTATACATATTTATTTCAATTTTATTCGTTTTGAGGTGCAAAGTTACAAAGAAAATTAAAAATAAAAGATGAAAATTTAAAAATTATGCTTGCGGATGCATTTTTTTCACTATTCATTTTTCTCTTTTAACTGCTTTTTTGTATCTTTGCCCCCGAATTTACATTAAAACGATACAAAAATGAAGAAATTACTAGTTATCACCATGATGATCGTATGTGGAATCGTAACCGCATTCGCTCAGAAACCTGCCGAAATCAAGTTCGACAAACTCACACATAATTTTGGAACTTTCTCTGAGAAGGAGCCTGTTGTTACATGTACCTTCACCTACACCAATGTTGGTGAACAACCACTGGTGATCAATCAGGCGATAGCCAGCTGTGGCTGCACTGTTCCAGAATATACTAAGACACCGATCAAGCCAGGCGAGACTGGTGTGATTAAGGTGACCTATAATGGTACAGGAAAGTTCCCTGGACATTTCAAGAAGTCGATCACTGTCCGCACTAACGGAGCCGTTGAGATGACAAGGCTATACGTTGAAGGTGAAATGACAGAAGCCAAATAACAAATCACCCGCCAGCTGGCGGGTGATTTATTTTTAGAACGTATAGGCAAAACCTAAAGAACTATATTCCTTAAACTGCCAGAAACCTAAATCATCGTCATAGATGCTGGCATCGTCGAAGCGCGGGAAGAGGAACAGATTTGCCGTGATATACTTCGACACACGCAGTTCAAACGTATTCTCCCACTCTATCTCAGCACGCTTGAAAGAAGTAAAGGCATAGAAGCGCGTCTTCCATGTGACGACGTCGTTGAATTTCCAGACCAAATCGGCTGTCATATTCGGACCGAACTCAACCATCGAATGTTTGCCTGGATCCAAACCATAACTGGGTCCCAAGTCGAGTCTGCCTACATATCGATAGTTCACAGCTATCGGCGAGAGGTTGACTGTTCCTGTCAGGCGCTTATTCTCTGTTTCCACCTTGTAATCCATACCAAGACCGAGGTTCAGGTTGAAAGGAGAGAACCAATCAGAATATACTTTCGGATCATTCGACTTATAGCCCTTGGTAAACTGGGTATAGGCCTGAAGTTGCAAGGTATAGTACCAATGCTTAGTGGCCTGAAGTCCGACCTTGCTGGTAAAACGAATCAGGTCTTCGTTCGACTTCACCTTATGCAAGGTGTCAGTACGAGAACGAAGGAAGCCGAGCTTCAGTTCCAGTTTATTATCCCACTTCCATTTGTTCTTGTTATCGTAATTGGCCTCCAGCGTCAGAGCTCCCACCATCGAGTAGTTACTCTCACCACCCTTATACCAGTTACCAGATACATAGTTCTGCATGAACTGCAGGAATCCGTCGCCTTTGTAGGTCCAGAATTTCGGCACTTGAACCATCACCGTATCGGGAATGTCCTGAGGAACATCCACCAACTGAGGGGTTTCCACCTTTTCCACAAACGCCACCTGATTCTCCATCGGCTGATAGATGTCTTCACGGACAGACCCAGTCTCAGCCAGTTCCGACTCTGTGGTCTGAACCAGATCAGGACGTTTCAGATAGACATTCAGCAAAGCAGCATCAATAGCATCAGAAACATTGTCTTTGCCAGCAGACTCGGAATTCAAGGCCAACGTCTTGTCGGCTACATTGTGATAAAATGTCAACGGTGCGAACAGGCGATAATAGCGTCCATCAACACTGTCATTCGGCTGTGCGGCACTTGCGCTGAGCGTCAAAGCAACCGCAATTAATAATGTTAGTTTTCTCATAACTGAATGCAAAGTTACAATTTTTTCTCTATAGATTGCATAGATTTCCTATTTTTTTCGTAATTTTGCACCTTGATTTATCGCGTACATTAAATAATAAGACAAATAAATGAATAAAGACACTATCATCGGCTTTGTCCTCATCGCGCTGGTCCTGATTGGATTCAGCTGGTACAACCAGCCTTCTGCAGAGGAAATCGAAGCCGCTCGTAAACAAGACAGTATCGCTGCAGCCATCAAGGAGAACGCAGCTAAACAGCAGAAATTGAACGAGGCTGCCCAGAAGGCACAGGCTGAAGCCGCCAAGGCAGACTCTTCTGCACTATTCTTCTCGGCACTCTCTGGCAACAGCCAGCCCATCGTTCTGAAGAACAGTAAGGTGGAACTGACGCTCAACACCAAGGGCGGCACACTGACTAAAGCCATCATCAAGGGATTCGAGAATCTGGAAGACGGTATGGACGTGACGCTTTTCGACGAGAAGACCCAGCAGATGAACTTCATGCTGGCCGGCAAGTCGGAGAACATTATTACCAAGGACCTCTATTTCACGCCTTCAAACGTTTCTGACTCTACCGTAACCATGACGGCTCAGGCCAACAACGGCGGAAGTATCGTGTTCAACTACTGGCTGGGACAGGACTATCTGCTCCATTTCACATTCCAGGCTATCGGACTGAACGGCATGTTCGCTCCCAACTATCAGCAGATGGATATCGAATGGAACGACTTGGTTCGTCAGCAGGAGAAAGGCTTCACTTTCGAGAACCGTTACACATCAGTAACCTATAAGGAGACGAACAGCGGAACAGATGAGCTTAACGAAACTTCTGAGACGATCGATGAAGCTATCGAGGGACAGATGGACTGGGTAGCCTTCAAGAATCAGTTCTTCTCTGCAGCACTGATATCAAAAGATAATTTCGCTGCCAACGCTCTCCTGACAAGCATTCCTCAGGAGAAGGGAAGTGGCTATCTGAAACAGATGGGAGCCAAACTGAAGACAGCTTTCGACCCCAATGGCGTCAAGCCCTCAGAATTTGAGATGTATATCGGTCCGAACGACTTCCGACTGATAAAGGACGTAGAGCAGCAGAGCACCTTCGGCAAGGATCTCGATCTGGAGCAGCTCGTCAATCTGGGTTGGTGGCTCGTCCGCTGGATCAACCGTTGGTTTACTATTTACGTGTTCGACTGGCTTACCTCGTGGGGCTTCTCAATGGGTATCGTACTGATTCTGATTACCCTGTTGCTCAAGGTGCTTACATTCCCGATGGTGAAGAAGAGCTATATGTCGTCTGCCAAGATGCGCGTACTGAAGCCGAAACTCGACGAGGCTACCAAACAGTATGACAAGCCCGAGGACCAGATGAAGAAACAGCAGGAGATGATGAATCTCTATGCCAAATACGGTGTATCACCCTTAGGTGGTTGTCTGCCGATGCTCATTCAGTTCCCTATCTGGATGGCTATGTTCTTCTTCGTACCAAACGCCATTCAACTGCGTCGTGAGTCGTTCCTCTGGATTGACGACCTCTCAACCTATGACCCCATCATCGAATGGGGCACCAACATCTGGGGAATCGGCGATCACCTCTCACTGACCTGTATCCTCTTCTGTGTGGCCAACGTGCTCTACTCCTATATGACCATGCGCCAGCAGAAAGACCAGATGGTAGGCGCTCAGGCTGAGCAGATGAAGATGATGCAGTGGATGATGTATCTCATGCCACTGATGTTCTTCTTCATGTTCAATGACTATTCTTCAGGTCTGAACTTCTACTACTTCATCTCACTCTTCTTCTCGGCTGCCATCATGTGGACACTCCGCAAGACTACCAACGACGAGAAGTTGCTTGCCATTCTGGAGGCTAAATACAAAGAGAACAAGAACAATCCCAACAAAAAGACCAGTGGACTTGCTGCCCGTCTTGAGGCTATGCAGAAGCAGGCTGAGGAGATGCAGAAGCAGCGTATGAATCAAAAACGATAAGATATGAAGAAACTATTAACGACTGTTGCTGTAGTAGCCCTGATGCTACCTGGCAGCGTAAATGCTGATAACGACGTGATAGGCAAACAGAATATCAAACTTAACAGCAATCTGATGACTCCAGAGGCTCTTTGGGCTATGGGTCGCATCGGAGCCGCAGAGGCCAGTGCCGACGGCAAACAAATAGTTTATCAGATAGGCTATTATAGTGTGAAGGCTAATAAGAGTCAGCAGAAGATTGCTATCATCAATGCTGACGGCACAGGCAACACCACGCTCACGACGGGCAATAAGAGTGAGACTGATCCAACCTGGTATCAGGGCAAGATAGCCTTCCTCACTGGTGGACAGATCTGGACGATGAACGCCGACGGAACAGACCGGAAGCAGATATCGAAGACCACCAAGGATATCGAGGGCTTTCAGTTCTCGCCTGATGGCAAGCACGTCATCCTGTTGCATAGCATCGATTTCCATGAGGTCATCAAGAAGAATCCGGATGATCTGCCAAAAGCTTCTGGCCGCTTGGTGACAGACCTAATGTACCGCCATTGGGACCACTATGTGGAGAGCATTCAGCACCCATACGTTGCTGAGGTCACAGCCGATGACATCAAAGATGGTATCGACATCCTCGAGGGTGAGCCATACGAGTGTCCGATGGAGCCATTCGGAGGTATGGAGCAACTCGCATGGAGCCCCGACTCTAAGTGTATCGCCTATACCTGTCGTAAGAAGACTGGTCTGGCCTACTCTATCTCTACCGACTCTGACATCTATTTATATAATATAGGTACGCGCGAGACCAAGAACCTCTGCAAGCCTGCCGACTACAAAGCGCCAGAGGTTGATCCTACCACTTCGCTGAAGTACCAGAGCGTGAATGCCAAGGAGAATCTGCAGAACAATGTAGGCTACGACCAGAACCCCAAGTTCTCACCCGACGGTAAGTTTGTAGCCTGGACCTCAATGGAGCGCGACGGCTATGAGGCCGACCGTAACCGCTTGTGTGTCTATAACTTAGCTACTGGTGAGAAGAAATACGTCACTGAGAGTTTCGACTCCAATGTCGATGACTTTGTATGGAGCGACAGCAAAGATGCTATGATCTATTTCATCGGTGTATGGCACGCTACAGAGAATCTTTATGCCGTCAACTGGAAAGGCGAGTTGAAGCAGCTTACGGATACTTGGGACGACTTTGGTTCCATCCATCTGATGAATAATGGCAAGCAGCTCTTGATGGAGCGTCACAACTTCACCTCGCCTGCCGACCTATATATCGTGACACCTAACTTCAAAAAGCCCGAGAAGACTGCCATCTCACAGTTGACCTTCGAGAACAAGCATATCCTCGACCAGTTGGCTAAGCCAACCATCCAGCAGCGCTGGGTGAAGACCTCCGATGGCAAAGATATGCTCACATGGATTATCCTGCCGCCGAACTTCGACGAGACCAAGAAATACCCTACCCTACTCTTCTGTGAAGGCGGCCCCCAGAGTCCTGTTTCGCAGTTCTGGAGCTATCGCTGGAATTTCATGATTATGGCCTCACAAGGCTATATCGTCGTAGCGCCGAACCGTCGCGGTCTGCCTGGCTTCGGACAGGAGTGGCTGGAGGAGATCTCTGGCGACTGGACAGGTCAGTGCATGAAAGACTATCTGGCTGCTATCGACGATGCAGCCAAGAATCTGCCCTATGTCGATAAAGATAAACTGGGTGCCGTTGGTGCCAGCTTCGGTGGTTTCTCCGTCTATTATCTCGCAGGTCATCACGACAAACGCTTCAAGGCTTTCATCTCTCACGACGGTGCCTTCAACCTTGCAGCGATGTATCTCGAGACAGAAGAGAACTGGTTCTCTAACTGGGAGTACGACGAGGCTTATTGGCATCGTCCGCAGTTGCCCAATGCCAAGAAGACCTATCACGACTCTCCTCACAAATACGTTGAGAACTGGGATACACCCATCCTCTGTATTCATGGTGAGAAGGATTATCGCATCAACTATACTCAGGGAATGTCGGCCTTCAATGCTGCCCGCATGAAGGGTATTCCCGCAGAGTTGCTCATCTTCCCCGACGAGAACCACTGGGTGCTGAAACCCCAGAACGGTGTGCTCTGGCAGCGGACATTCTTCAACTGGCTCGACCGTTGGTTGAAGTAAGTCCAGTTTTTATTCCCAAGGTGGGAACAATTCATTCCCAGGCTGGGAACATTTGATTCCCAGTGTGGGAACAAAAAACGAGTAATCAAGAAATATATCAATATAATGACTCAAACAATTCAAAAGACACTACGCGATTCTGCTGCTATGCGGTGGACTGCGTTACTGCTGCTCGCAATGGCGATGTTTTGCAGTTATATTTTCATGGATATCCTCTCTCCCATCAAGGACCTGATGCAGGAGACTCGCGGATGGGACTCAACAGCCTTCGGTACGATGCAAGGCTCAGAGGTGTTCCTCAACGTGTTCGTGTTCTTCCTCATCTTCGCAGGTATCATCCTCGACAAGATGGGCGTTCGCTTCACGGCTGTTCTCTCTGCTGCTGTCATGCTTATAGGAGCCTGCGTGAAATGGTATGCCATCAGCGAGAGCTTTATGGGAACCGGACTTGAGGCTTGGTTTAACAACAACCTGAATTACATCCCCATCTTCGACGAACTGGGCGTGTCGCCCTTCTATGAGGGAATGCCTGCCTCAGCCAAATTTGCAGCCTGTGGTTTCATGATATTCGGCTGTGGCTGTGAGATGGCAGGAATCACCGTTTCGAGAGGTATCGTGAAGTGGTTCAAGGGACGTGAGATGGCGCTGGCTATGGGTTCTGAGATGGCGCTGGCCCGTTTGGGTGTAGCCACCTGTATGATCTTCTCGCCTTTCTTCGCCCGTCTGGGTGGTGAGGTAAGTGTCAGCCGTTCAGTGGCCTTTGGTGTCGTACTGATGTGTATTGCCTTGATTATGACTATCGTCTATTTCTTCATGGACCAGAAGCTGGACGCACAGACTGGTGAGGCAGAAGAGAAGGATGATCCCTTTAAGATTTCAGACCTGGGTAAGATTCTTACAGATGCGGGCTTCTGGATTGTCGCCCTCCTCTGCGTGCTGTATTATTCAGCCATCTTCCCCTTCCAGAAATATGCTGTCAACATGCTTCAGTGCAACCTCACACTGACGGCTCCCGATGCCGAATCGTTCTGGGCCTCATCGAGTGTGACGATTGTACAGTATATCATCATGCTGATTGTGGCTGCTGCAGGCTTTGCTTCGAATTTCCAGAAGAAGACCAATCTGAAATATGGTCTGCTCGGTATTTCGATTGTAGCACTTATCACCTATTGTTATATGGGCTTCATGCGCCAGTCGGCAGAGTCGATCTTTGCAGTGTTCCCGCTGCTGGCAGTGCTGATCACACCCATTCTGGGTTCATACCTCGACCATCACGGCAAGGCTGCCTCGATGCTCGTTCTGGGAAGCATCCTACTGATCGCCTGCCACCTGACGTTTGCTTTCGTATTGCCTGCGTTCAAGGGTAATGCCGTTGGTGGTATCATTATCGCCTATGCCACGATTCTGGTTTTGGGAGCCTCGTTCTCTCTGGTACCCGCCTCACTGTGGCCCTCTGTGCCCAAGCTGGTGGACGCCAAGGTAATCGGTTCTGCCTACGCTCTGATTTTCTGGATTCAGAACATCGGTCTCTGGCTATTCCCGCTGCTCATCGGCAAGGTGCTCGACCAGACGAATCCCGGTGTAACCGATCCTACACAGTTCGACTATACGGCTCCACTGGTGATGCTCGCCTCTCTAGGTGTAGCAGCCCTGATTCTCGGCTTCGTGCTGAAGGTGGTTGACCGCAAGAAGGGACTTGGTCTTGAGCTCCCCAATATCACAGAATAAACAACACATACACAATATGAAAATAGGTTTCGACAACGACAAATATCTTAAGATTCAGTCTGAACACATCAAGGAACGCATTGCTCAGTTCGATGGAAAACTGTATATGGAGCTGGGAGGCAAGCTCTTCGACGATCATCATGCATCCCGCGTGCTTCCAGGCTTCAAGCCCGACTCTAAGCTCCGCATGCTGGCTCAGTTGCGCGACAGCATTGAGATTCTGATTGTCATCAGTGCTGATGATATCGAGAAGAACAAGGTTCGTGCAGACCTCGGTATCACCTACGACGAAGATGTGCTCCGCCTGCGCGATGAGTTTATGCGTCGTGACTTTATGGTGGGCTCTGTAGTGATTACCCACTATCACGGACAGCACGCTGCCGATCAGTTCCGTCATCGTCTGGAGCGCATGGGTATTAAGTCGTATATCCACTACCCCATCGACGGCTATCCCCACAATGTGGAACTCATCGCCAGCGATGAGGGCTTTGGCAAGAACGACTATGTTATTACCAGCCGTCCGCTCGTCATCGTGACTGCTCCAGGTCCTGGAAGCGGTAAGATGGCAACGTGCCTCTCACAGCTCTATAACGAGAACAAGCGCGGTATCCGTGCCGGTTATGCCAAGTTCGAGACCTTCCCCGTATGGAACCTGCCGCTGAAGCATCCTGTGAACATCGCCTATGAGGCAGCAACTGCCGACCTCAATGATGTGAACATGATCGATCCCTTCCATCTGGAGGCATACGGCAAGACTGCCGTCAATTACAACCGCGATGTAGAGATCTTCCCTGTGCTGAATGCACTCTTCGAGGGTATCTACGGCGAGAATCCTTATAAGTCGCCAACGGATATGGGCGTTAACATGGTTGGTTTCTGCATCTGCGATGACGAAGTCTGCTGCGAAGCCTCACGTGATGAAATCATCCGCCGATTCTACGATGCCACCAACAAGATGGCCGACGGTGCAGATAATGAGAGCGAGGTGAATAAGATCCGTATGCTTTTCAATCAGGCGAAGATCTCCACAGCTACGCGTAAGGTGACTGTCGCAGCCTATGAGAAGAAAATCCAGAGCGGACAGAATGCTGCTGCCATCGAATTGGAAGACGGCACCATCATTACCGCTAAGTCGTCACCACTGCTGGGTCCCAGCGCAGCCCTGTTGCTTAACGTCACCAAGTATCTGGCGGGTATCGACCATGAGAGCAAACTGATTCCTCAGAGTCTGATTGAGCCTGTCCAGAAGACGAAAATAGAATATCTGGGGGGCAAGAATCCCCGTCTGCATACCGATGAGGTGCTCGTAGCCCTCTCTGTGCTCTCTAAGGACGACGATAACTGCCGTATGGCACTGGAACAGTTGCCAAAGTTGCGCGGTTGTCAGGTTCATACCACCGTCATGCTCTCTGAGGTTGACCGTAAGATTTTCAAGAAGCTCGGCTGTGGTCTTACCAGCGATCCTGTGAAGAAAAAGTAAAAGAGGAAAAGTGTGGCAGAGATTATCCGTCAGCGTCTAAACGATTCGCCCATTGCGCGATGGACCGTGCTCTTCATTGTGGCTACAGCCATGATGATGGGCTATTTTGTCAATGACGTCATGTCGCCATTGGAGACCTTGCTGGAACTACCCATAGAACAAGGTGGTCTCGGTTGGACACCATCAGACTACGGGTTCTTCTCTGGAGCCGGCAGTTTTATCAATGTCTTCCTATTGATGCTCTTCTTCTCGGGACTGATTCTCGACAAGATGGGCATCCGTTTTACGGGTACACTCGCTTGTTCGCTGATGGTTATCGGCACGCTTATCAAATACTATGCAGTAACTGCCGATTTCAGTAACACGATTCACTATTCACTGTTTTCTTTCAACCTACCACCTTCAGCAGCATGGGCCTCTCTTGGCTTTGCCATCTTCGGTGTAGGTTATGAGATGACAGGAATCACCGTCTCCAAATCCATGGTGCGCTGGTTCACAGGCCACGAGCTGGCTTTAGCGATGGGTATTCAATTGGCAATGGCCCGTTTGGGAACTGCAGCAGCCTTGAGTATCTCTGCCCCTATCGCGAGGCACTTTGCCCTCTCAACGCCTCTGCTGATTAGTCTGTCATTCCTCATGATAGGTCTGATAGCTTTTCTGGTATTCTGTGTCATGGACCGTAGGTTGGATTCATCTGATTCAACCAAGTCGGTGGAAACGGATGAGTTCCGCTTCTCAGACATCCTCGTGACGCTCCGCAATCCGGGTTTCTGGCTTATCACGCTGTTCTGCGTACTGTTCTACTCCGCCGTATCGCCTTTCCTGAAATTCTCTACGAAACTGATGGTCATGAAATATGGTGTAGATCCCGACATTGCTGGTTTCTTCTCATCGATAGCTCCGTTTGGTACTATTCTGATGACTCCACTTTTCGGACTCATCTATGACCGATTTGGCAAAGGTGTTACCCTCGTAATCACAGGTGCCCTGATGCTGACGGCAGTCCACTTCGGCTTCTCATTGCCCATGCACAGCAGTGCCGTTGCCATCGCATTGATGGTCGTACTCAGTATTGGCTATTCATTGGCACCTGCGGCTCTTTGGCCCTGTGTACCCAAGATTATCCCCCTGAAATGTCTCGGAACAGCCTACTCAATGATCTTCTTCATCCAGAACTTCGGACGTGCCATTATCCCGATGTTTGTAGGTCGTACCAACGAGACCGATCCCAGTTACACCACCTCAATGCTCATTTTTGGTTTCACGGCACTTGGGGCAGCCCTCACTGCCATTGTTATGCTTTACACCGACCACAAGATGGGCTATGGTCTCCAATTACCTAACATTAAGTCGGACAACAAGAGGTAAATGGTCGCTATAGCCGGGTTGGTATCGCATGCCATTGTATGTGCGACGTGGGCGTAAACCGCCATATTTCGTTTCCTCTTCAAGCAGAAAGCGAGGGGCATGGATATAGGTTGTATCCACCTTATTATAAATAGAATAAGATCCCAGGATATGGTCGATACTCCCCCACTCGCCCTGATATCTGTAGGTACCCTTAACACCAGAAGGGCCTTTAGCATCTTTTGTCAGATGCCAAATTCCATGTTGACAAATCTGACGGAGCGCAGGATCATCGTTCTCCTCATTAAAATCTCCTGCAATAAGGATCGGAGCATGAGGCAAGATTCGCTGAATGGAGTCAAGCGACTGGCATAGACGATCAGCTACGGCTTGGCGGAACGGCTGTGAATAGCGCTTGCCGCCAAATCGGCTAGGCATGTGGACCACGAAGACATGGAGCGTATCGCCAGAGACTATCTGACCTGCAACATAAAGGATATCTCGGGTTGGACGCATTCCTTCAACGGGAGTAATCCTAAGAGAATAACTACGAAGGGGAGCAAATGTAAAAGAGGAATAAAGCAAAGCCACATCGATACCACGAAGATCGGGCGAAGAGGTCATCAGGTAATCATAACCTGCATTGCGCAAAAGTGAACGATGACAGAGATCATTCAAAACCGAATCATTCTCTACCTCGCAGAGAGCTATCAAGTCGGGGATACCATCATCACTACATGAAAGCAGTTCTTGGGCGATATTATTCAGTTTGCGCCAGTAACGCTTTCTCGTCCAATGCCGCGTGGCCTCAGGCAAATACTCTTCATCTTGCTTTCCTTCATCATCACGATAATCGAAGAGATTTTCGCCATTAAGTTCTACGACGGTCAGCGACTGAGAGAAAGACAATAGCGCGAAGAAACAAAATAATAGCAGATTAATCGTTCGCATGACGATAAATCTTCCAACCGATAGAGGCTACAAATATACTCATCAGCGGTGAGAGGTAATTAAAAAAGCAGTATGGCAGATAAGTAATTGTAGCCACACCAAGAACGGTACTCTGCGTAAGGCCACAAGTATTCCAAGGCACAAGCACGGAAGTGACTGTAGCTCCATCTTCGCACGAACGGCTGAGCAGACGTGGCTCATAGCCCCGCTCCCGGAAGGTGTCTTTGAACATCGAACTGGAAAGCATGATGGAAAGGTATTGGTCGGCCGTAGCAATGTTACAGAAGATAGCCGTACCAATAGTAGAAGCCACCAACGAAGCTGCACCCTTAGCAAAACGCAGAATCAGGCTCATCAGTTCTTGTAATTGTCCTGTTGCAGTGAGCGCAGCCCCGAATGTCTGTGCACAAATAATCAGCCAGATAGTAGGCATCATACCCGCCATTCCACCCGTATGGACCAGTTCATTCAGCATCGGGACACCAGTCTCAATGTTGGTACTACCATAGCAGACCTGCATCATACCCTTGTACTGAGCTAACAGGCCCTGACCTTCCTCACCGGAAATCTGATGCACCAACTGAGGCTGTACTAGCAAGGAAACAATGACTGCAAGAAGAATCGCCAAAAACAGCACCACCATCGAAGGCCAACGGCGGGCAATCATCACACCCGTCAATACTGGCACCACTAAAAGCCAGGGGGAAATGACAAATGTATGTTGAAGTCCCTCCGCAAACTCCATCACATTACCGTGTCCAGACACGTTCATTGTGAAGCCTGCAATAAGAAAAATAGTCAGCGAAATACAGAACGTCGGCACTGTAGTAAAGAGCATATAGCGAATATGGGTGAAGAGTGGTGTACCTGAAGCACTTGAGGCCAACACTGTAGTATCCGACAATGGTGACAGTTTATCACCAAAATAGGCACCTGTAATAATTGAACCGGCAATCCACCCATCATCGAATCCATGCGCCTTGCCGATACCCATCAGCGCCAGACCGATAGTGGCAATGGTTGTCCATGACGATCCAATCATCAGACTGATAATGGCACAAAGAATACTGCTACTTACAAAGAACACCTCCGGGCGGATGATCTGCATACCGTAGTAAATCATCGTCGGAACGATGCCTGCCACCATCCATGTACCACCGATGGCGCCAATCAGTAAAAGAATAATGATAGCCGGTGTACAACTGGCAATCTTAGCAGTAATCTCTTTTTCAAGATTCTCCCACTCCAGACGTTTAGAAAAATGTCCTACAAGCACACTAACAGCCGAAGCCACCAACAACGACACTTGTGAGGCTCCATCCAATGTTGCGTTACCGAAAACGGCAACGCAACATGTAATGAGTACAATCAGTACCAGGAATGGGATGAATGATAACATTTAGCAGACCTTTTCCAAACGATTCATCATGGCAAACATGAAGATAGCTGCAACGAGACAGACACCCAGGAAGACGCTCCAGCAGATCCAAAGAGGAACAGCTCCCCAGAGCAGACCGCCAACAACGACAAGCTGATTACCAATAGCCGTTGCCACGAACCAGCCACCCATCATCATTCCTTTATATTTAGGAGGTGCCACCTTCGAAACGAAAGAAATTCCCATCGGCGAGAGCAGCAACTCACCAAAGGTCAGCACCAGATAAACCGTTATCAGCAAGTTGGGCGTTACGTCAGCCACATGAACAGCAACAGGGTTACCGTCAGCACCAATCTCCGTCTGAGGCATCGGCAAACCGAATGATGCAAATGCCATCAGCGCATAAGCGATGGCTGCGACAATCATACCGTATGCAATCTTTCTTGGAGCAGAGGGTTCCTTACCCTTGGCAGCCAAAGAACCAAAAATAGCCATCGATACAGGCGTCAGAGCCACTACGTAGAAGGGGTTGAACTGCTGGAATATCGGAGCTGATACTGTTACACTGCCATCTGCATCATACTGTAAGAAAAGGAATGCCAGCGCTGCCAGAATAACAACGGCAGAGATGGTCTTGCCTTTCGATGTCTTCGACTGGAACAATGAGAACAATGCATAAACGATGAAGATAACTGCCACAAGGTTCCACACATTAAAGCACATGGCCTGCAGACCTTCTGCAGACTGCGCCGTAAACTCATCAGCGAAATATGTCAGCGACAATCCATTCTGATGGAAAGCCATCCAAAAGAAGATCACAACGGCAAAGACCAGACATAGTGCCACAATGCGCTGTTTGGTCTCTTCCTTAGAAAGTTCTGGCTCCGAACTTGTAGCATCAGTCTTTGCAGCATCTTTCTTCGCACCACCCTCTGTATGACGGAAGGTAGAACGGAATGCATAATAGATAGCTATCGAAAGAATCAGCGAGGCACAAGCCACAGCAAACGAGAAGTGATAGGCATCATTCGATGAATAGCCTAAAGCGGTCTCTGCATACTCTTTAATGCGAATAGCTGCTGTAGGAGCAAACAGGGCTCCAATGTTAATGGCCATATAGAAAATGGAGAAACCTGCATCACGCTTATCCTTATATTGGGCATCATTGTACAGATCGCCGACCATTACTTGCAGGTTTCCCTTGAAAAGACCTGTACCGAAACCAATCAGCAACAGGGCAGCCAGCATCACAACAAGCGCCAAAGTATCGCCTCCCAAAGGTACAGACAATAACAAATAACCAGCAAACATGATGATAATACCCGTGGTTACCATCTTTCCGAAACCGAACTTATCAGCCATGATACCACCGATAAGCGGGAGGAAATACACCAGCATGAGGAATGAACTATAGATTGTACCAGCCATAGCAGGTGACAATCCGTAATTGGCTCTCAGAAACAGAGCAAAAACAGCGAGCATCGTGTAATAACCAAAGCGCTCACCAGTGTTGGCTAGTGCCAACGCGAATAATCCTTTCGGTTGTCCTTCGAACATAGTTTATTTAATTTTTGAGTTTTTAGTTCTGATAATATCAAAGAGATAAGTAAACTTCACGACAATATTGCCGAAATTAGAGCGGCTAAAATGGTCGCGTTTAGAGTTGCCGTAAATATTACCCAGCCCATAGTAGTAGCGGCCCTCCACAAGGAAATGCCCTACATGTCGATTACTCATCTCCACACCAAGTCCCACAGCTACACCATAGTCGAACTTATTCTCAACAGCCATTGAGTCCTGGGCCACAACATGCGAAGCACGGATTCCACCATATTTATAATCTTTACTGTATTCACCATCCTTATATCGTGGATCAAAGGCTGGATCTTTCACATCAAAATTTGCCTCAGTCTTCTCATTAAGAAAAAAGCCGAATTGTGGACCTACCTGAAAAAAGAACTGGAGGCCACTACGTTCGCGTCCCCAACCCAATCTTGCCAACAAGGGAATCTGCACATAATTCATTTTCCGGGCATAGCGAAGATTCTGAGTCGGGTCGGTATGAAGCGGCACAGGCTGATCCTGCATCGTGAGGATATTCTCCTTCCAACCTATCTGGGAGTAATTCACCTCAGCCACAACGGCACATATACTCTTGAAATATTTCTCACAGGTATAACGAGCTGTCACACCTAATGTCATGCCACCTAACATGTTCTGAGGCACCTCAGGCATAAAGCTGACATTACTCATCACATATCCACCATTCACACCGACAGCAAGATCTTTTCTGAACTCACCAACCTGTGCGGCAGCACTCAACGAAACTGATAACAGTAATACAGACAGAAACTTGCGCATTGATCAGAATTTGATGGTTTCTACCATATGCTCAGGTTTGTAATGCACAAACATCAGCATTTTATTGCGCAAGCCTCCATTACCGTAACGCTCAAACTGAAGCGGTGTCTGAACAGGAGGATAGCCGAACATGCCAGCAGCCCCATTGAAGCTTTTGCCATATTTGTGGAATCCCTTCAGGAAAAAGAAAGCCTGATCAAAACCTGTCAAGGCAAATCTCGGCAGCGCATTCTGCATGTCGGTATGGAAGTTTGCAAAATACTTCTGCTGCAACCGCTGGGTCACAGGCGACAGGGGATTATAATAGAATACTGATGGGATATGAGTGTTGTACTTATAGAAATTCTCCAAATGTGTCCTCGTGTACATCAGCCATTCCTTATAGCCGAACATCGTGATGTCCAATTCTGGATGCTTTACCTTCATGCCATTAATCTTCGAGAAGGCGATACCCAGTTCTGGTGAACGTCCAGTATTCAGGATAACAATATTGGGCTGGGTGGTACTGAAAGATTTCGTGAAGTTGTCCTCAGTTGATTTCAGGTTTGTCACATTATAACTAATGCCACGTTGCTCTAACTGACGGCGTAAACCAAAAGTAAACACACCTTTCTTGCTTGTTGAATCATTACAGTCGATAAACACGGGATGATAACCCTTGAACCGTTCCAAGAAGTGCCCTATGGTGGACTCATTCACATCAGTCTCCGTCTGGTAGATCTGAAAGATATTGCGGTTACTTGCCAGCTGAGGCGCATTAATAGAAAATGGAATAACCAGTCGGATATCGTGTTTAGTCACAAAGTCAGAAAGGGCATCCATCTGTTTCGAATAGAGCGGACCGATGATTAAATCACAATTAGCAGCAGCCTTATCAGTGAGTAACTGATGAATATCACAGTCTTCTGCAGCATTCCAGGCATGAACATCCACAGAGACACCTTGCTTCTTCAGACTATCGCAAGCCATAAGCACACCACGATAGTACTCCACCATCCTGCGACCGTCGCCATTGATATCATGTAAAGGCAGCATCACACCAAGTTTGATGGCTCTGCCTTTCATATCACTACGCTGGACCTCTTTGGCTACAGGCTGGACAGGCTGTACTGGTGTCTGACTCTGGTTCGCATAAGGAATCTTCAGTTCCATACCTTTTTTCAGTTCGAAATCAGGTTCATTCATCTGGGGATTGGCCTTAATCAGTTGCTCGATACTGATATCATACATGCGAGAGATACCAAAAATGGTTTCCTTACGCTTCACTTTGTGTATGCCGCGAATAGATTCTGACTCCTGTGCCGAGACCAATGCTACGGCTACAAAGAGCATCACAAACACCGAAAAATATCTTAAAAGTCGGTTCATAATTTCTAATTTTACCAATTTCGCCTACAAAAGTACAAAATAAATGTCAATTTACAATTGTCCATTATCAATTTTTTAGTATCTTTGCACATTAAAGCATTCTAAAATGAAGATAAAACATATATTTCTGGCTTCTTTGGTAGTTTTCCTGCCATTTTCCTGTCAGGCTCAGGACGAGCAGGAGCAAGAAGAACATTCACAAGAAGTGACTCCTACAGTAAGCAAACTTAGTTTCCCCAACACCTTCACGCCTAACGACGACAATTACAATGACAAGTTCAAGGCGAAGGAATGCCAGAACATCATTGAGTTCCATGCCTATATTTTCAACCATTGGGGTCAGAAGCTCTACGATTGGACCAACCCAGAAGAAGGCTGGGACGGCACCTATAATGGCAATCCTGTAGAGGAGGGCGTGTATTTCCTGCTTTGTAAGGCCAAGGGCACCGATGGTCAAGATTATAATATCCGTAAAGATGTCAACCTTCTCCGTACTACCATAGACGGCACAAACAACAATTGAAGCAATGAACGAGAAAATTAATGTCTATGGCGCCAGAGTCCATAATCTGAAGAACATCGATGTTGAGATTCCACGCCAGTCGCTTACCGTCATCACCGGTCTGAGCGGCAGCGGCAAATCATCATTGGCCTTCGACACGATCTTTGCCGAAGGTCAGCGCCGATATATAGAGACGTTCTCTGCCTATGCCCGCAATTTCCTCGGGGGCATGGAGCGCCCAGATGTCGATAAGATTACGGGGCTCTCACCCGTCATCAGTATTGAACAGAAAACCACGAACAAGAATCCCCGCTCAACCGTAGGCACTACCACTGAGGTCTATGACTACTTGCGTCTTCTCTTTGCTCGGGCAGGTCGTGCTTACAGTTATGCCACTGGTGAGGAAATGGTGAAATATACAGAGGAGAAAGTCATTGATATGATTCTTCACGACTATGCCGGCAAACGCATCTTCATATTGGCTCCCCTCGTAAAAAGCCGAAAAGGACATTATCGCGAACTTTTCGAAGCCATGCGCCGTAAGGGTTACCTTAACATGCGTGTCGATGGTGAACTCGTTGAGATTACCCGGGGTATGAAAGTGGACCGTTACAAGAATCACGATATCGAGGTGGTCATTGACAAGCTGCAAGTTTCCGACAAGGATGAAGAACGCCTTAAGAAATCTGTAGCAATCGCTATGAAACAAGGTGAGGGGCTGATTCTCATTCTCGACAAGGACACTGGCGCCGTCAAACATTTCTCCAAGCGATTGATGTGTCCCACAACAGGCATCAGTTATTCAGATCCAGCCCCCAATAATTTCTCATTCAATTCGCCACAAGGTGCATGTCCCCATTGCAAAGGATTAGGAGTCATCAATCAGATTGACCTCACGAAAGTCATCCCTGACCGTAGCATGAATATCCACGATGGTGGAATTGTGCCACTAGGCAAATACAAGAACCAAATGATCTTTTGGCAGGTCGAGGCTATCCTTAAGAAATATGAAAGGCTCCGGGTGGGCGAACAAAGTTCAGGAATGTGCGACCTTAAGACCCCCATTCAGGATATCCCCGACGAGGCTATGAGCGAGGTGCTCTATGGCTCATTGGAGAATGTGCGTATTGACAAAGAACTTGTCCATACATCCAGCGACTATTTCATCGCCTTCGATGGCATCATCAAGTATCTGCGTAACGTCATGGACAACGACGACTCCGCAGCTGGTCAAAAGTGGGCAGACCAGTTTCTCGCCGAGTGCGAGTGTCCTGAGTGTCATGGGCAACGGCTTAACAAGGAAGCCCTCTCCTATCGTATCTGGGACAAGAACATCTCTGAACTCGCATCTATGGACATCACCGAGTTGCGAGAATGGCTCGACGAGGTAGAACAGCATCTCGACCATCACCAACAGCAGATTGCCACAGAGATACTCAAAGAGATTCGCACACGTCTCGACTTCCTGCTTGAAGTAGGCCTTGACTATCTAGCCCTCAATCGTCAGTCAGCCTCACTTTCCGGCGGTGAGAGCCAGCGCATACGATTGGCCACACAGATAGGATCTCAACTCGTCAATGTGCTCTATATCCTCGACGAGCCGAGCATCGGTCTTCATCAGCGCGACAACGAACGGCTCATCCGCTCGCTTAAAGAGTTGCGCGACCTGGGCAATACCGTCATCGTCGTTGAGCACGATGAGGATATGATGCTTAATGCCGATTACATTGTGGATATCGGCCCCCGGGCTGGGCGTAAAGGAGGCGAGGTCGTTTTCCAAGGCACTCCAAAGGAGATGCTCAAGACCGACACGATTACAGCCCAGTATCTCAATGGACAGCAACAGATTGCCATCCCATCCAAGCGGCGCAAAGGCAATGGCAAAAGTCTGATCCTTAGAGGCTGCACGGGCAACAATCTCAAACATGTCGATGTCGAGTTCCCATTAGGCTGTCTGAATCTCGTAACTGGTGTTTCAGGCTCAGGAAAGTCCACCCTCATCAATGAAACGCTGCAACCCATCCTTTCACAGCATTTCTACCACTCTCTGAAGGCTCCCATGCCCTATGACAGCATTGAGGGACTTGAACATATAGATAAAGTAGTAAACGTTGATCAGAGTCCTATTGGTCGCACTCCCCGTTCCAATCCTGCCACTTATACAGGTGTCTTCTCAGATATCCGTTCGCTGTTCGTCAACCTGCCCGAGGCAAAAATCCGCGGCTACAAGCCAGGACGTTTCTCCTTCAATGTGAAAGGCGGACGCTGTGAGACCTGCGGCGGTAATGGATACAAGACCATTGAGATGAATTTCCTGCCCGACATCCAGGTTCCTTGTGAGGAATGCCACGGCAAGCGATACAACCGAGAGACTCTTGAAGTACGTTACAAGGGAAAGTCGATTGCAGACGTTCTCGACATGACTATTAACCAGGCTGTCGAATTCTTTGAGAACGTACCCGATATTCTCCGTAAAATCAAAACCATTCAGGATGTAGGCTTAGGCTACATCAAATTGGGACAGCCTTCCACAACCCTCTCTGGTGGGGAGAGCCAACGCGTCAAACTGGCCACAGAACTGTCTAAGAAAGATACGGGGAAGACACTTTACATCCTCGATGAGCCAACTACCGGCCTTCACTTCGAAGATATTCGCATTCTTATGGATGTGCTTCAAAAACTTGTTGATCGCGGCAATACTGTCATCATCATCGAACACAACCTCGATGTTATCAAGTTAGCCGACTGGATTATCGACATGGGACCAGAAGGAGGTCGAAAAGGAGGTCAGGTTCTCTCAACCGGGACTCCCGAACAGGTTGCCAAGAGCAAGAAAGGCTATACGCCGAAGTTCCTGAAGAAGATTTTGAAATAGGAACCTTCTAAGAAAATAAATAAGGGACACTTATTGATTGATAAGTGCCCCTTATTTTATAATAAGTACCCGTTATTACAGACTTGCTGCGGCGATCCACTCATAGATGCACGATACAACACCAAAGAAACAGATACCTGCAGTACAGATAGCAAGTGCTATCTTAGTGCATTCATCACTTTTGAAAGTGGGTAGCGGCGTGTCGGTCTTTGTGATATACATGGCCTTCACAATCAGCAGATAGTAGTAAAGACTAACTACTGTATTGACCAATGCAATGAACACCACAAAGTATGCCATCGGATCTCCTTGCTGAACACCAGCCATGAAGACGAAGAACTTAGAGAACATACCTGCAAACGGAGGAATACCTGCCAACGAGAACAGAGCCAGCGTCATGAGGAACGAGAGCTTGGGGTTGGTCTGATAGAAACCATTGTAGGCAGCCATATCAGTACGTCCGCCATTGTTCTGCTCAACCACGTTAATCACGGTGAACACAGCCATGTTGGCCACAATATAAACGAGTACATAATAGGTCAAGGCAGCAACGCCCAACTGACTGTTGCCAACTACTGCCAGCATGATATAGCCAGCTTGAGAGATACTCGAGAAGGCCATGAAGCGCTTGAGTTCGCTCTGACGAATAGCAAACAGGTTAGCCACCGTGATAGATAGCACAATGACGATATAAAGCATGTAGTCCCAGTACTCGATCATTGGCTGGAACACCTTCATCAGGATGGTACACAAAGTAATAGCAGCGGCACCCTTAGAGATAACACTCAGGTATCCAGTTACCGGGGTCGGTGCACCCTGATAGGTGTCGGCTGTCCAGAAGTGGAAAGGCACGAGTGAAATCTTGAAGCCAAGGCCGCTGAAGAAGAATACCAGTCCCATGATAGTGAGCGGACTTGCAGAAATGGCCGTAGCAACATCTTCGAAATAAAGCGTACCTGTAGCAGCATAGATGAAGGAGATACCAAACAGCATCACACCACTCGAGAATGTAGCCACAAGGATGTACTTCGCTGCACCTTCAGCGCTTTCCTTTCGATCGCGATCGAAGGCGACCATACATGCCAAAGGCACAGAGGCCATCTCAAGACCCAGGAAGAACAGCAGGAAGTTGCCAGATGACATCATGACAAACATACCCAACAGGGTGCTCAGAATAAGCATATAGAACTCACCAGCAATGCGCTGCTGCGACTGCACCCATGAATCGGCCATAATCACCACAATCAGCGTACCGAAGGTGAGCACCATCTTCATCACGTTCACAGCCTGAGTTGCCACATACATACCACCAAAGGCTGTAATTGTTTCTTCCTGACGCATCGCACTGAGAACGGCACAGCCAACACTCATCAGCATGAACCATGTGAGGCGACCGAGTGCCACATTGGACTTCTCGCCACGGAGTTCGCCACTCTTTGTCATCGCGAAGTCGAATGCAAACACGATAATCAATGCAAGTACCAGAGCACACTCTGGAAACATATATAAGAATTGTCCGTAATTCATATCTTAGTCCTCCTTTCTTTACATGACACCAATAGACTGTAAGATCGTACCTGCGGCAGGTGAGATCATATCGCTGAAGAAGAACGGCATACAACCCAGACCAGCCACACATAAAATCAGGCAGATTACTGCGACACGCTCATCCCATGTAGCATCGGTAAGCTCGAGGAAGTGCTTGTTCTCAACCTCACCATACAGAATCTTACCAACCACACGCAAGATGTAAACTGCTGTTACAACAATCGACATACAAGCGATGACAGTAGCCACCATGCGGAACGACTCGTTGGGATCACCAATAAGCGGTTTAGCACCAAAGGAGCCCACAAATATAGTCATCTCAGCAACGAAGCCAGAGAAACCGGGAAGACCAAGGTTGGCCAGACCGGCGATGACATAACCTACAGCCAAGAAAGGCATAATCTTCATGAGACCAGCCAACTCGCGGATATCACGAGTGTGAGTACGACCATAGATCATACCGATCAGGGCAAAGAAAAGAGCCGTCATCAGACCATGAGAAAGCATCTGAAGGATTGCACCAGTAACAGCGGTTTGACTCATCATCAGAAGGGCAAAGAGCACAAGACCACAGTGAGATACCGATGAATAAGCGTTAATATACTTCAAGTCGGTCTGCACGCAAGCACTCAAGGCACCATAAACCACAGAGATGGTGGTGAGGATCAGGAATATCCATGAGAGATCCTGAGCAGCCTCAGGCAACAGATACATTGCCACGCGGAAGCAGCCATAACCTCCGAGTTTCATCAGCACACCAGCATGAAGCATCGACACAGCCGTAGGCGCCGAAGCATGACCGTCGGGTGACCAAGTGTGGAACGGGAAAAGGGCTCCAAGCACACCGAAACCGATGAAAATGAAGGGGAAGAAGATGTTCTGAATCCATCCAGGAATAGCATGAGCTGCAGCTATCTGGGTAAGTTCAAACGTATAGGTGCCACTATACTGACCATTGAAGAAGTAGATGCCAAGCAGACCGAGAATCAGCAGAGCAGAACCTCCCATCAGCATGAGCGTCAGCTTCATAGCCGAGTACTCTTTGCGACCTGAGCCCCATACACCAATCAACAAATACATCGGGATAAGAGCCACCTCGTAGAACATGAACATCGTGAAGAGGTCGGTACTGATGAAGAAACCATAAACACCGGTAGAAAGTAGGGTGAACCAAAGGAAATACTCCTTGGTGAGCGGCTTCAGTTGCCAAGAAGCGAAGGTACCTGTAAACACGATGATACTTGAAAGCAACAGCATGACTACGGAGATACCATCTACACCCACACTATAGGCGATGTTAAGAGGCTTGAACCAAGGTGTGCTATAGGTAAGCAGCATCTCAGCCGTATTACCTGCCGCACGCTGCTGCACGAAGTAGATCGTCAGCCAGACAGAGAGGGCCAGTAGGCAGGAAGCGCCTGCTACCATCACGCCACGAACCTGATTGAGCGACTTGGCCAACCAAAGACCAAGCAACATCAGGGCGGGAATTACTACAAATAAAGTTAATATACTCATATCTTTAGATGCATAAAAGGATTAATGTTAATGCAACTGTACCCGTGAGGAACCATACGGCATACTGGCGGACGTCGCCACTCTGCCATGGACGGATAGACTCACCGGCCTCGTTAGCACCCCAAGCCAGGAAATTGAACGTGCCGTCAACGACATGACGGTCGAACCAAGCGATAGGTGTCGAAACGAGCGCGAAGATAATTCTATGCGTGACAAACTGCCATATCTCGTCCTGATAGAAGCGCTTGTAAGCTGCACGATGCAGTTTGGGGAACGTCTTGTACAGACGATCAGCAATCGGCTGGCTCTCACCTTTATAAATATAGGTAGCAAGACAAATACTCAGGATAGCGATAATCGTAGAGGTAGCAGCAATCTGCATATCAAAATGAATCGTGTAATCCTTACCGCTGGCAGACACAAAACTACCGAAGGAGCCACCCCATCCAAGGAAGCCTCCAAGCGTAGAATAAATACCCACACCCATCGTAATCACACAGAGCACGATGAGAGGAACTGTCATCGAAGAGGGAGCCTCGTGAGGTGTATGATGCGCATGGGCCTCCTTGTTCTCTGTACCCCAGAAAATACCATAGTACAGACGGAACATGTAGAAGGCCGTCATAGCAGCGATACCAGTCATAATCCATCCTACCACAGGACTGTAGGCAAAGCAGGCTGTAATAATCTCGTCTTTCGAGCTGAAACCCGAGAAGAAGGGAATACCGGCAATGGCCAGACAAGAGATGAGGAATGTGATATGCGTGATAGGCATGTACTTACGCAACCCTCCCATCAGAGCCATCTCGTTGCTGTGCACAGCGTGGATGATACAACCTGCACCCAAGAAGAGACAAGCCTTGAACATAGCGTGGGTAAACAGATGGAACATTCCAGCCATATAACCCAACTGAGCATGATCGTCGAACAAACCCTCATGACCTGGGAGAGATACACCAAGAGCCACCATCATAAATGCAATCTGAGAGATTGTAGAGAAGGCGAGCACACGCTTGATGTCGCTCTGGGCACAAGCCACGGCAGCAGCATAGAAAGCGGTAAAGACACCCACCCATACCACGATGCTCAGAGCATGGGGCGCAAAGGCAATCCACAAGGGGAACATACGGGCAATCTGGAACACACCAGCCACCACCATCGTGGCAGCATGAATCAGGGCACTGACAGGTGTAGGACCTTCCATGGCATCGGGCAGCCAGATATGCAAGGGGAACATGGCACTCTTACCGGCACCACCAATGAACATCAGCACGAGAGCCGTTGGGATGATAAAGCCACCGGCTGCAACAGCACGGCCCAAGTCGCCAGAGAGGAACTGGGTGGTTCCATCGCCCATCACAACGGCTGAGCCATGGCCAGCAAAGTTGAAGCTGAACGTCTCGGTGTAGAAGCCGAACATCAGGATACCGATGAGGAAGAACATATCGGCAAAACGCGTAACGATGAATGCCTTCTTTGAGGCGGCAATGGCGGGCTTCAAAGGATAGTAGAATCCAATGAGCAGGTATGACGATACACCTACCAACTCCCAGAACATGTACATCTGGAAGATATTGGTGGCCAGAACCAAGCCCAGCATTGACATCGTGAAGAGACTCAGGAAAGCGTAGTAGCGCTGGAAACCCTTCTCGCCATGCATATAGCCAAAAGAGTAGATATGAACCATCAGAGATACTGTGGAAATCACGATCAGCATCATCACGCTAATAGGATCCAACAGAATACCGAGGTCGAAATGCAGACTGCCAAGAGGCAGCCATGTGAAATTATACGGAACAAACGTCTGATAAACCCCATCCACACGGTCCATTCCAAAATACTGGCCGATGAGTCCGGCCACCTTGTGCTGCATCTTCATGCCAGCCAGTCCAAGAATGATGAACGACAGCAGCGGCAGAAGCATGATAAATATCGTGTAACTAAACATAATTTTTATCGTTTTACTTTTTTACCTTTTTACTTATAACTATCGTTTCATATTCTGGATAGCTTCAACACTGTCGCTCTTGAACTTACGATAGACGTTGATGATAATAGCGATGGCCACAGCACTCTCGGCAGCGGCAACACCTATCACAAAGAGCGTCATGAACATACCCTCCATTCCATTGGGATAGAGCAGACGGTTGATAGCAGCAAAATTGATGTCCACCGCATTGAGCACCAACTCAACAGAGATGAGCATGGCAATCAAGTTGCGACGGGTTGTGAAGCCATAGACACCGATAAAGAACAAAAGGGCACTAAGTGCGAAATAACATTCAACGGGTATCATGCCTTATCCTCCTTTCTTGCTACTACCAAACCTCCGATGATACATGCCAGAAGGAATACTGAGATGAACTCGAAGGGCAATACATACTGATATTTCTCTGAACCAACAAGAGCCATACCGATTTCTTTCATCGGGACCTCTACGTTGGCGATCTCCTCGGTATAGAAGCCAGCCTTCAGCAGAATAAGAGAGACGACAACCAGTCCGGCAAAAGCAGCCAGTCCGCCTGCAATCATCTTACTCGACTTGACTCGCTCCTCCAAACCCTGAAGGGTACGCTTACTCACCAACTGAATGGCAAACACATAGATCATCGTAACGCCTCCGGCATATACTGAGATCTGAGCGGCTCCAAGGAAGGTGTAGTCGAGCAGGAAATAGATGCCTGCCACACCAAAGAGCACAAACAACATAAATGTTGCGGCTCGCATAATTCTCGTTGTAGTGACACACATCAGCGCAGAGCCGATGATGAACACCGCGAGAATGCAAAACATGACTGTATTTCCCATAATGCGTTACTTCGTTTTAGTGTTAAACTTACCGACTTCCCACTCTGCGCCTCCATCAATCAGGTTAGGCAGAGAACCGCCCTTGTAAACCTCCTGATTCAGATGAAGCACCAGCTTAGAGCGATCGAACACGGCATTCTCGAAATCATTTGTAAACTCGATAGCGTCGAAGTTGCAAGCGTTCGTACAGAGCTGGCAGAACATACAGTCGCCCAGGTCGTACTGATAATCGTCGAGCACCTTCTTTTTCTTACCTGTCTCAGGATCCTCGGCCATGTGGGCTGTAATCTTGATTGTGCCGTTCGGACAGGCTTTTTCACACAATGTGCAAGCCGTACACTTGTAGCTGCCGTCCTCGTTGCGCTTGAAAGTCAAGCGACCGCGATGACGCTTTGCCACATGAAGTGTCGTCTTACGGTTCTCGGGATACTGCTCTGTTGACTTGTTGGTGAAGAAATCCTTGAAGTATTCCTTCCAGGTGGTCTTCATGCCAATAGCCAGAGTCTTCAGACCATGCCCGATTTCTCCGAAATATGTTTTGTTATCTTCCATTGCTATACCTTATTTAATATATAGGCCAAGGGCCACTACAACTGTCATGATTACAAGATTCAGCAGCGCCAGAGGCATGAGGTACTTCCACTCCAGTTTCAGAATCTGGTCGATACGCAGGCGTGGGAACGTCCACTTAATCCACATCAGAATCCAAACCAGGAAGAAGGCCTTACCCAAGAACCAGACGATACCAGGGATGTAGTTCATCAACGTATCGAAGGCCTCGACACCAATGTTCACAGGAGCCCAGCCCCCAAGGAACACCGTTGCAGCGATAAGTCAACTCGCTCTCAGCCTCAGCCATATCAAACGGGCCACGATTAGCCTCAGCGTTACCAGCGATGAGGAACACGAAGAAGGCAATCAGTGCAGGAATATGTCCTTGGAAGATAAGCCACTTCCATGGGCCTGTCTGAGCCTCAACAATACCGCTCATCTGCATGGTTCCGGTCAGGATGACAGCAGTAATCAGGCAGAGGCAGAGCGACATCTCGTAAGAAATCATCTGCACAGCACCACGCATGGCCGAAACGACCGAATACTTGTTGTTAGAACCCCAACCTGCAAGGAAGATTCCTACCACACCGATTGAAGAAACGGCTGTGAGCAGGAATACGCCTACGTTGAAGTCGAGAATAGTAGCACCATTATTCCAGGGCAGGAACGAGAAGGCACCTACAGAACCGATAATCACTAGAAGCGGAGCAACGGTATAGAGTAGTTTGTCGGCACGGTCAACGAAGAAAATCTCCTTGATGAGCATCTTCAGCACGTCGGCAAACACCTGCAGCAAGCCCCAATAACCTACACGCATCGGGCCGAGACGGCACTGGAAGTAGGCACAGACCTTACGCTCCATAAATATCAGTACAATAGCGATGAGAGCATATCCCAGAAGGATACCCGTACCCACCAGCACGCACTCAATCAATATCGCCAACCAGTCGGGACATCCTACCGTCACACGAAGCAGTTGGTCGAACCATTGGGTTATAATAGAAAAGTCGAACATAATCTTTACTTTTTTACTTTCTTACCTTTTTACCTTTCGACTAACGGTCGATATCCGGTATTACAACGTCAATAGCGGCACAGGTAGCAATCAGGTCGGCAATCTTCTGACCACGGAGCATCGGGTCGAAGGCACCTACCAGTGAGAGGCCCATCGGACGCATCTTCATGCGGTATGGACTCTTGTCGCCACGAGAGTCGAGATAGACACCAAACTCACCGGCCACACCCTCAACAGAGTAGTACCACTGACCCTCAGGCACCTTGATGATAGGCTTTTGCTTCACATAGAAGTCACCCTCGGGAATATTGTCTATCAACTGCTCGATGATGTTCAGGCTCTGGTACATCTCGTTGATATGAACGAGGTAGCGGTCCATAGAGTCGCAGCCAGTCAGGGTGCACTGCTCCCACTCCACCTTGTCGTACATGTCGTATGGGTGGTTTTTACGGACATCGTTCTTCCAACCCGAAGCACGTCCGGCAGGACCGGTCACGGCGTAGTTGATACAATCCTCAAGACTCATCGGTCCACAGTTCTCCAGGCGGTTGTGAGTAATGACATTATCACCAAACACATCCATATACTCTTGAATGGTAGGACGCAGATACTTCACCAGATCCTTACAGTTCTTGACGAAGTTAGGATCGATGTCATCCTGCAGACCACCTATTCTATAATAATTCTGAATCAG